>NZ_LSJW01000034.1:0-52818 GCF_001557335.1 Microbacterium sp. CCH5-D1 | reverse complement strand
GGCGGGTAGAGCGCGGACGCGTCGACGCCGCCGGTGAGGACGCGGCCGGACGCCGGGGCGGCCAGGTTGTACGCGCGTCCGAGGCGGGTGATCGAGTCGAGGAGCACGACCACGTCGCGGCCCAGCTCGACGAGACGCTTGGCCCGCTCGATCGCGAGCTCGGCGACGGTGGTGTGGTCTTCGGCGGGGCGGTCGAAGGTCGAGGCGATGACCTCGCCCTTCACGGTGCGCTCCATGTCGGTGACCTCTTCGGGGCGCTCGTCGACGAGCACGACCATGAGGTGGACCTCGGGATTGTTCTGCGCGATCGCGTTGGCGATCTGTTGGAGGACGATCGTCTTGCCGGCCTTCGGCGGCGCGACGATCAGGCCGCGCTGACCCTTGCCGATCGGCGCCACGAGGTCGATGATGCGCTGCGTCAGCTTCTCCGGAGCGGTCTCCAGACGCAGACGCTCCTGCGGGTAGAGCGGGGTGAGCTTGCCGAACTCCACGCGGGTGGCCGCGTCGTCGACCGACAGGCCGTTGATCGAATCGACCTTGACCAGGGCGTTGTACTTCTGGCGCCCCTGCTGCTCGCCCTCGCGCGGCTGCTTGATGGAGCCGACGACCGCGTCGCCCTTGCGGAGGTTGTACTTCTTCACCTGGCCGAGCGAGACGTAGACATCGCTGGGACCGGCGAGGTAGCCGGTGGTGCGCACGAAAGCGTAGTTGTCGAGCACGTCGAGGATGCCGGCGATCGGGATCAGGACGTCGTCCTCGGTGATCTCGGTCTCGAACTCGTCGGCCGGTGCACCGTTGCGGCGCTTGTTGCGCTGACGGTTGCGGTTGTTGCCACCGGACTGCTCGTCGTCGGCGGCGGGCTGCGTCTGCTGCTGCTCCTGGGCCGCGCCGTTCTGACCGCGTCCGCGGTTGCGGCTGCGGCTGCGGTTGCGTCCGCGACCGCCCTGCTCCTCGCCGCTGTCCCCGGAGTCGGAGTCGGCGTTCTGCGGAGCCTCAGCGGGTGCCGATTCGGCGGCGGACTCCGCTGCCGGCTCCGCAGCGGGCGCCTCGGCGTCGGCTGCGGACTTCTGCGCACCGCGGCGTCCGCGTCCCGTGCTTTTGGGCGCGGCCTCGGCGGGAGCCTCGGCGCCAGCGGAGTCGGAGGCCTCGGCGGGCGCCGTCTCCGCGGCAGGAGCCTCGGCATCGGCCTTCTTCGCACGGCTGCGACTCGGACGCTTCGCCTTCGGTGCAGCCTCGGTGGTCTCTGCAGTGGCGGACGCTGCTGCGGTGGCGGACGCTTCCGCGGGCACGGACGCTTCCGGAGCGGCGTCCGACTTCGCGGCCTTCTCCGCCTTCGCGGCATCGGCCTTCTCCGCCTTCTCGGCCTTCGCAGCCGCGGTCGCGGTGCTGGCACGGCGAGGCGCACGCTTGCGCGCCGGTGCTGCTTCGCCCGTCGGCTCCGCGGATGTCGCCGGTGCTTCCGAAGCGGGCGCAGACTGTTCGTTCTGGGTCTCGGAGAGGTTCTCCACGAGTACTCCCTTATATGTCATGGGGAATGAGCGTTGAACGCGCACAACGGGTGCTGCGCGCGATCGCACGGGCTGACGCTCGGCGCCAGCCAGCCTCGGCAGGCGGCTCAGGAATGAACTCTGCCACAGGGGTTTGCGTGCGGGTCTTGCAAGAGTTGCAATCGGGCCAGATTCACGCAGTTACGTGGAGCCCTCCGCTCGAGACCCCACTGTACCACCACGCACGTCGACTGCGAGCAGGAGAGCCTCCCACGGGGTGTCGGTGACGCGTTCGGCGAGCTCGACCGCGTCCTGACGACTTCCGGGGCCGTCCGCGAGGACCAGCACACTGGGGCCTGCGCCGGAGACCACCGCGGCGAAACCGGCAGCGCGCAGCGCCTGCACCAGACGCTGCGTCTCCGGCATCGCTCCGGCACGGTAGTCCTGGTGGAGGCGGTCGGCAGTCGCATCCAGGAGCAGCTCCGGGCTCTGCATCAACGCGGCGATCAGCAGCGCGGAGCGGGAGACGTTGAACACGGCGTCGGCAGTGGAGACCTGCGGCGGCTGGAGCGACCGCGCCTGCGAGGTGGACATCGTGTACGTGGGGACCAGCACCAGAGGCGAGACTCCCCTGTGCACGAGGAGCTTCTTGTGCTGCGGTCCCCGCTCCGACATCCATGCGATCGTCAGGCCACCGAAGAGCGCCGGCGCCACGTTGTCCGGGTGGCCTTCGAGCTCGGTCGCCAGCCGGAGGAGATCCGTGTCATCGATCTCCACATCACCCTCGAGCAGTCCCTTCGCGGCGAGCACGCCCGCAGCCACGGCGGCACCGGATGAGCCGAGGCCCCTGCCGTGCGGCACGGCGTTCTCCGCGATGATCCGCAGACCGGGAACAGGGCGTCCCGCGTCGGCGAACACATAGGCGATGGTGCGGACGATCAGGTTCGACTCATCACGAGGGATCTCGGCCGCTCCGGATCCCGAGACCTCGATCTCGAGCTCGCCGGCCGGCAGGGCCGTGACCAGAAGCGTGTCGTAGATGCTGAGCGCGAGGCCCAGTGTGTCGAAGCCGGGGCCGAGGTTCGCGCTCGTCGCCGGCACCCGCACCTCGACGGTGCGTCCTTCGACGGCTCCGCCCTCCGCGGGGACGACGGGCGCTGTCATCGTCACTCGCCTTCCACCCGGAGCACCGAGACCACGCGTGCGACGACCTCGCTGTCCGCGAGAGCGTCGACGGTGGCACTCAGGGCCTGCTCCGTCGCGCGGTGCGTTCCGATGATCAGACGGGCAGTGGGCTCGTCCTCGCCTTCTACGGTCTGCACGACGGTGGCGACCGAGACATCGCCGTCGCTGAGGATGCTCGCGACCGTCGCGAGCACACCTGGCGCGTCCGCGACCTCGAGCGTGATCTGGTACCGGGTGGTGACGTGACCGATCGGCACGACGGGCAGGTTGGCGCGAGTGGACTCTCCCACCCCGACCCCGCCTGCGATGTGACGACGGGCCGCGGAGACCACGTCGCCGAGCACGGCCGACGCGGTCTGCACGCCACCGGCACCGGCACCGTAGAACATCAGGGAGCCCGCAGCCTCCGCCTCGACGAAGACCGCGTTGTTCGCACCGTGCACGGAGGCGAGGGGGTGCGATGCCGGGACGAGGGCCGGGTACACGCGCACCGAGATCGACTCGGCACCGTTGGCCTCGATCCGCTCGCACACGGCCAGCAGTTTGATCACGAAGCCTGCAGCTCTGGCCTCTTCGATCATCGATGCCGTGATCGAGGTGATGCCCTCGCGGTAGACGGCTTCGAGCGGCACGGCCGTGTGGAAAGCCAGGCTCGCGAGGATCGCCGCCTTCTGCGCCGCATCGTAACCCTCGACGTCCGCCGTCGGGTCGGCCTCGGCATAGCCCAGCCGCTGCGCATCGGCGAGCACGTCGGCGAAGTCGGCGCCCTCGGTCTCCATCCGGTCGAGGATGTAGTTCGTCGTGCCGTTCACGATGCCCATGATGCGCACCACTCGGTCGCCGGCGAGCGAATCGCGCAGGGGACGGATGATCGGGATCGCCCCCGCCGCGGCGGCCTCGTAGTAGACGGAGGCGCCCACCCGGTCAGCGGCCTCGAAGAGCTCGGGCCCATGAGTGGCCAGGAGAGCCTTGTTCGCGGTGACCACGTCGGCCCCGGAGCCGATGGCCTGCAGGATGTTCGTGCGGGCCGGCTCGATGCCGCCGATGAGCTCGATCACGATGTCGGCGCCCAGGATGAGCGACTCGGCGTCGGTCGTGAAGAGTTCCTTGGGCAGGTCGACGTCGCGTGGCGCGTCGAGGTTGCGCACCGCGATCCCGGCGAGTTCCAGTTCGGCGCCCGCGCGGTCGGCGAGTTCGTCGCCGTGGCGCAGCAGGAGGGCCGCGACCTGAGAGCCGACCGCTCCGGCACCCAGCAGCGCCACACGAAGTCGTCGGTATTCAGTCATGGTTGCTCCTTCGGAGGTGGGTCATTGGTCTCCCTCGGGGGCGTGCGCCCCGTCGATGCCCGCGTCGCGGGCCAGCACGTCGTCGATGGTCTCGCCGCGGACGATGACCGCGGAACGTCCACCGCGTACGGCGACGACCGGCGGACGCGGGACGTGGTTGTAGTTGCTGGCGAGCGAGACGCAGTAGGCGCCGGTCGCCGGCACGGCGAGCAGGTCCCCGGGCACGAGGTCGTCCGGAAGGTACTCGTGATCGACGACGATGTCGCCCGACTCGCAGTGCTTGCCGACCACGCGGCTGAGGCGCGGCTCGCCCGCTCCGACGCGTGAGGCGATCCGCGCCGAGTACTGGGCGCCGTACAGCGCCGGACGTGCGTTGTCGCTCATCCCGCCGTCGACGCTGATGTAGCGGCGGACGGCTCCGGTGTCGATCGTCACGTCCTTGGTGGTGCCGACCTCGTAGATCGTGACACCGGCCGTGCCGACGATGGCGCGGCCGGGTTCGAAGGACAGGGCGGGAATGGGGATGCCCCGGGCGGCGCAGTCGTCGGCGACCGCGGTGATGATGGCACCGGCAAGGTCTTCGATGGGTGTCGGGTCGTCCACACGCGTGTACGCGATGCCGAAGCCGCCGCCGAGGTTGAGCTGGGGCACGGGGCCGTCCTCGAGCAGGGCTGCATGCAGGTCGAGCACGCGCGACGCGGATTCGCGGAAGCCGGCGACGCCGAAGATCTGCGAGCCGATGTGGCAGTGCAGTCCGGCGAACACCAGGCCGGGGATCTCCCGGATCCGGGCCACGGCCCGCTCCGCGTCCGGCAGGGGGAACCCGAACTTCTGGTCCTCGTGGGCGGTGGCGAGGAAGTCGTGGGTCTCGGCGTGGACGCCGCTGATCACACGCACGAGCACGCGCTGCGTCGCGCCGGTACGCGCCGTGATCGCTGCGAGGCGTTCGATCTCGATGGCACTGTCCACGATGATCGTGCCGACCCCGACCTCGACCGCGCGTTCCAGCTCGGCGACCGACTTGTTGTTGCCGTGGAAGCCGATGGAAGCGGGAGCGACCCCCGCGGCGAGGGCCACGGCCAGCTCTCCCCCGGTGCACACGTCGACGCGCAGTCCCTCGTCGACGACCCAGCGCGCCACGGTCGTGCACAAGAACGCCTTGCCCGCGTAGTACACCTGCGCCGTGGTGCCGTTCTCGGCCGCCGCCCTGTCGAACGCCAGGCGGAATCTGCGCGCACGCCCGCGAACCTCGTCTTCATCGAGCACGAGGAGCGGAGTGCCGTAGGTGCGGGCCAGGTCCGTGGCGCTGACGCCGGCGATGTCGAGCACGCCGTCGTCGTCTCGTACTGCTGAGGCCGGCCAGACGCCGTCGGCGAGATCGTTCGCGTCCTCGGGGACGGCGAGCCATTCCGGGGCGAGCGAATCGGCAGGGAGAAGCACTGATCACCAATCGTGGGAAGGATCTCGGGCAGGGCACGCACATCGAGGTTGACCCGATTCTAGGGCACCCACCCCGTCGCCTTGATCACGGTGACTCGCCGCGTCAAGCCCCTGCAGCACTCCGCAGGTGCCTCCTAAGGTGGGGGCGTGACGAACAGCGAGACAGCACACCACGACACGGAGTCCTCCGCGAAGCCGAAACCCGGACTTATCGCGCGCATCACGACGCCGGCCATCGCGTGGGCACTCTCCCGGCGACCGGTCAGGGCCGCACTGCTCTACTCCGAGCGACGGGGTCCGATGCTGGCCGACAGCGTCACGTACCGCGCCTTGTTCAGTGTGTTCGCGGGCGTGCTGCTGGGCTTCTCGATCGCCGCGCTCTGGCTCGCCGGCAACCCCGACGCGTGGCGCGCCATCATCCAGGCAGTGCAGTCCGCCGTCCCCGGCCTGATCGGGAAAGACGGCGCGATCAATCCCGAGGATCTGAAGGCCCCCGCATCGCTCTCCGTCGCGGGCATCATCTCGCTCGTCGCCCTCGTCGGAGCCGCTCTGGGAGCGATCGGCTCTCTCCGCACCGCCGTGCGGGTGATCGCCGGGACCGTCCAGGACGACATCCTCTGGGTGTGGGTGATCCTGCGCAACCTCGCCCTGGCGCTCGGGATCGGACTCGCCTTCGTCGCCTCCGCCGCGCTCACCTTCGTCGGTCAGCTCGGAGTCGAGTGGATCGCCGACCTCCTCGGCCTGCCCGCCGACTCCGCCGCGGTCGCCTGGACCGTTCGGCTGCTCTCGCTGCTCGTGGTGTTCGCTCTCGACGCCGTGCTCATCATCGGTGTGTTCCGCGTGCTCTCGGGCGTGCGTCCCGCCGCCGGTTCCCTGTGGCCCGGCGCCCTGATCGGCGCCCTCGGTCTGCTGGTACTCCAGGAGCTGTCCGGTCTGTTCGTGGGCGGCGCGACCAGCAACCCGCTGCTCGCCTCGTTCGCGTCCCTCCTGGCGCTGCTGATCTGGCTGAACTTCTCGACCCAGGTGATGCTGTTCGCCTGCGCCTACATCGTGACCGCCGAGGAGGAAAGGTCCGATCGCGTTCATGCGAGGTTCGCCGCGACCACGTTCCCCCAGCGGCGGCTCCAGCGAGCCGAGGCCGAAGTGCAGATCGCGACGGCCGAGCTGCGGGCGGCACAGAAGGCTGCGGCCTCCGACGCGGGGTCCTGATCGGCGTCGGTTGACCCCACCCTCGTTGTGACCCGATCGGGTAACCTGGTCACAACGAAAGGGGCTTCATGGAGCCACGTCGCACGAGCATCACCCTCCCCGGCACCACGGTCTCGGTCCTGGAATGGCGCCCCTCATCCGAAGCCGGCCTTCCCGTCCTGCTTCTGCATGGCGGTGGCGCCGACAACGCGCAGCTCTCGTGGGGAGAGGTCGGCCCTGCGCTCGCCAGCGCCGGACATCGCGTGATCGCCCCCGACCATCCCGGTTTCGGCCGCAGTCCCCGTCCCGGCTGGCCCCTCACCCAGGAACACCTCGTGCGATACGTGGGCGACCTCGTCGACGAACTCGGCCTCGTCGACTACGCCATCGCTGGCCTGTCGCTCGGCGGTGGCATGACGCTCGGCCACCTCCTCGATCGGCCGAGCCACGCGAAGTCCGCCATCCTGCTGGGGTGCTACGGATTGATGCCGCGCCTGGCCGACGGGCTCTCCGGCCGGATGACGCACTTCGGCACGTTCCTGCTGCTGCGCACAGGACTGCTGGCGGCCGCCACCCGGTCCTACGCGCGCAACGCGCCCGCGATGGAACGAGGCCTGGCCACGCTCGTGCGGAATCCTCAGGCGCGCACTCCCGATCTCGTGAAAGCGGTGCTCGACGAAGCGTCCACCGGCACGGGCCTGACGAGCTTCGCGGAGTGGCAGCGCGATCAGGTGCTCTGGAATCGACTGCGCACCGTGTACACGCCTCGACTCCCGTCCATCACGACCCCCACGCTTCTCGTGCACGGCGATCGCGACACCGGGGTGCCGCTCCCCCATGCCGAAGCCGCCGCGGAAGTGTTGCCCGTCGGATCCCTGACGGTCGCCGCCGGAGCAGGGCACTGGGTGCAACGCGACCGCCCCGACCTCGTCGTCCCGGCGATGCTCGACCATCTGGAGGGACACCGCGATGCCCAGGCCCCGCGTCCCTGATCGCCGCGAGCGGATCCTCGATGCTGCCGAGGAGCTCGTGCTCGCCAACGGTTTCGACGCCATGAGCGTCGCCTCGATCGCCGAACGCGCCGGCATCGGCAAGGGCGCGGTCTACCTGGAGTTCGCCGGCAAGAAGGAGATCCTCGATGCGCTGCTGCAGCGCGGCACGACCCGGATGAACGACCGCGTGCGTCGTGAGCTGGGCGACCGGCCGCGCCTCAGCTCCGCGTACCGCGCGTCCGCGCGCGCTCTGAGCGAGGACGCGCTGA
Source organism: Microbacterium sp. CCH5-D1 (assembly GCF_001557335.1). Taxonomy (NCBI): domain Bacteria; kingdom Bacillati; phylum Actinomycetota; class Actinomycetes; order Micrococcales; family Microbacteriaceae; genus Microbacterium; species Microbacterium sp. CCH5-D1. The sequence continues at coordinate 44,971 of NZ_LSJW01000034.1, read as the reverse complement.
TGACGGCGGCCTTCCTCGACGACCGGGGCATCCTCGGTGCTCACGTGGCGGATATCACAGACGGCCGATACCGTGACCGGCAGAGGCGCGTCAACGAATGGCTGCAGGGGCTGCAGAGCCGAGGCGAGATCGTGGACGACGTGGATGTCGAGGCCCTCGCCCTCGCACTCTCCAGTGCATCGATCGGACTGCTCTCCGCATCCCGGTTGCTCGGCCCGTTCGAACCGACATTGCTCGAACGCGCCATCGACACGATCGGCCGCATGGCCGAGTCCTTCGAGAGGAACTGATCATGCATGTCGCGACCTTCGGCGATCCGGCCGGCCGGCCGCTGCTCCTCCTGCACGGCGGCGGAGTGGCCGGGTGGATGTGGGAGCCCGTCCGCACCCACATCGACAGCGGCGTGCGGGCGATCGTCCCCGACCTCCCCGGCCACGGACACAGCAGGGATGCGACCTACGACTCCCACGCGATCACGGTCGCCGAGCTCGCCGGCGTGCTGCAGAAGGTCGGCCGACCGGCGACCGTCGTCGGATTCTCCCTCGGCGCACAGCTCACCGTGCAGCTCGCCGCAGACTTTCCCGAACTGGTGCGGAACGTCGTCGTCATCAGCGCCCAGGCCATGCCGATGAGGATGACCCGCCCCACTCTCGCGCTTCTCGGAGCGACCGCCGGTCTCGCGTCGAAGGAGTGGTTCGCCCGGCTGCAGGCACGGCAGCTGTTCATCCCAGACGAGCTCCTGGCCGACTATGTGCGCACATCCGCCGCGATCTCGCGCGAGACGCTCCTGCGCTCCGTCGAGGAGAATCTCCGTTTCACGCCTCCTGCCAGCTGGCGGACCTACACCGGAGCCGCGTCGATCCTGGTCGGCGTCGGGGAGAAGTCGCTCATGAAGCGCTCGGCAGCGCTCCTGCACGATTCACTGCCGCACAGCACCCTCGAGGCCGTCGATGGCTGCGGGCACGGCATTCCGCTGCAACGACCCGCCTGGCTCGCCCGCCGCATCGAAGCGATGCTCAGCGCCAGCGACTCCCCGTGAACCGAGACCGCTGCCCGTCAGCTCGGGCAGCTGCCCTTGCTCTGAAGAGCCTTGTCGGTGACGATCGCGCCGTTCACGTCGACGTCGATCACGGCCGCGTCGTCGACGATCTCGATCCCTGTGAGCGTGAGTCCTGAGGGCAGCTGATCGGCGATGCACACCCGTTGGGGCTGCGTGAGTCCCTCCCCGAGGGCGCCGAGGGTGGAACCGACCCGGTCGAGGTCGACGTCGAGTCCGCCGATGCTGACGCCGACCGGCGTGAGCTCGAGGTCACCGTCGATGGTGCCGGGTGTGAGGGTGAGGGAGAGCGGCACCGCGGCTCCGAGCACGCTGATCGAACCGCTCACCGTGGCATTCGTCGCCGTGAACTCCACCGAGTCGACCGGCAGATCGGTGCCGGCCAGGAGCGTCGTGAACTGCTCCTGGTCGACGCGGACCGTGCCGGAAGCGCCGCCGAGGTCGCCCCCGCGCAGCGGAACACCGGTCGCCGTGACATCCGCGGCGCCCGTGATCCCGTCCAGCGTCACGGAATCGGTCGAGAGATGCAGGGTGTCGAGGGTGCCACCGATCAGCTGGGGCAGCAGGAGTCCCTGCGTCTCGACGTCGAGCTGCTGGTCGGCAGGGAGGTCGAGCTTCTCGACGACGATCGACCGTACGACGCCAGGCAGCACGGCGCGTGCGATGAGCTCCGCCGCGACGACCAGGAGCGCGAGCGCGACGACCGCGACGAGAAGCACCCACGGCCACCGCCGCCGCTTCTGCTGCGGGGCGTCTGCACCCTCATCGGATGCCGAACCCGGGATCACGAGGGTCGGGTGCTCCGTCGCCGTGTCCGGGTAGGGCCGGGTGTGGTTGTCGTCGCTCATGCCTGCCATCCTGCCCCACGGCGACGCACGCCTGCCTGCACTACATGCGCTCCGGCGCCGAGACCCCGAGCAGGTCGAGTCCGTTGCGCAGAACCTGACCGGTGGCGTCGTTGAGCCACAGACGGGTGCGATGCACGCTCTCGATGGGGTCGTCGCTCAGCGGGATGACGCGGCAGTTGTCGTACCAGCGGTGGTACAGACCGGCGAGTTCCTCGAGGTAGCGGGCGACCCGATGCGGCTCGCGCACCTCGGCGGCGAATGCCACGATCCGCGGGAACTCCTGCAGCGCTCCGAGCAGCGCGCTCTCGGTCTCGTGGGTGAGAGTCTCGGGCGCGAACTCGGAGCGGTCGACGCCGGACGCGACCGCGTTGCGTGCCACGTTATGCGTGCGGGCATGCGCGTACTGCACGTAGAACACGGGGTTGTCGTTCGTGCGCTTCTGGAGAAGCTCGGGATCGAGGGCGAGCGGCGAGTCCGCAGGAGAGCGCTCCAGCGAGTAGCGCAGCGCGTCGGTGCCGAGCCACTCGCGCAGATCGTCCATCTCGATGATGTTGCCCGCGCGCTTGCTGAGACGGGCACCGCCGATCGAGACGAGCTGCCCGATGAGCACCTCGACGTTCTTCTCGGGGTCCTCCCCCGCCGCGCCGGCGATCGCCTTGAGGCGGTGCACATAGCCGTGGTGGTCGGCGCCGAGCAGGTAGATCTTGTCCTGGAAGCCGCGGTCGCCCTTGTTCAGGTAGTAGGCCGCATCGGCGGCGAAGTACGTGTACTCGCCGTTCGAGCGACGGATCACGCGGTCCTTGTCGTCACCGAAGTCGGTGGTGCGCACCCAGACGGCGCCCTCCTGGTCGAAGACATGCCCCTGCTCGCGCAGGCGATCGACGGCCTGGTCGACCAGACTCACACCCTGATCGTTCTTGGCGTGCAGGGTGCGCTCGGAGAACCAGACGTCGAAGTCGACGTTGAACTTCGACAGCGACTGCTTCTGTTCTTCGAGCTGGTAGGCGTAGGCGAGCTCGCGGGCGACGTCGACCTGTTCGTCGGCCGGCAGTTCGAGCAGGTCGGGACGCGCAGCGAGCACGCGCGCCGCGAGGTCGCCGATGTAGCTTCCCGCGTAGCCGCCCTCCGGGGTCGGCTCTCCCTTCGCCGCGGCGAGGACGGAACTCGCGAAGCGGTCCATCTGCGCACCCGCGTCGTTGATGTAGTACTCCCTGGCGACGGTGGCACCCGATGCGGCGAGCACCCGGGCGATCGCATCGCCGAGAGCGGCCCAGCGCGTGTGTCCGATGTGGAGGGGTCCGGTCGGGTTCGCGCTCACGAACTCGATGTTGATGCTCTGGCCCACCTGCGAGTCGTTCGACCCGTACGCGTCCCCTGCGTCGACGATGACCTTCGCCAGCGCACCGGCGGCTGCAGCGTCGAGGCGGATGTTGATGAATCCGGGGCCTGCGACCTCGGCGCTCGCGATGCCGTCGACGCCGGCGAGACCGTCGGCGATCTGCTGAGCCAGCTCACGCGGGTTTGTGCCGAGCGGCTTGGCCAGGCGCATGGCGATGTTCGACGACCAGTCGCCGTGGTCGCGGTTGCGGGGGCGCTCGAGCACGATGTCTGATGCGGAGAGCTCCAGGGGCTCGCCGGGGCGTCGTTCCTCCGCGATGGGTGCGAGGACGGCGAGGAGGGCTGCGGCGAGGGTTTCGGGGTTCATAGCCCCCTCAGTTTACGGGGCAGGACGACGCCGGCCGACGGCACGGACCGGGAGGAATTCGCGTTCGCTCTCCCGTGATCTACTCTCATCACATGAAGCCAGCCGCCGCCCGCCGCCGCCGGGGTGTCGCCGCGATCACCGCCGGCCTGATCGTGGCGGTCGCAGCCGTGGCTATCGGCGTCTGGCGCCCGTGGGTTCCCGCCCCTTTCGCCGCCCCGATCAGCGCGGCCGCAGCGGGCGAATCGGACGCATCGGCGGTCATCGCGCCGGCACCGCTCGTCCTCCCGGAGAACCCCGCTGTCCTGGTGTTCGGCGACTCCTGGACGTACGGCTCGGCGGCCACCCTCCCCACGCAGGGCTACGCCTATCTCCTCGCCGATCTCCTCGGCGGCCGGACCATCGTGGACGGCGTCCGCGGGAGTGGATACCTCAAGCCCGGTATCGACGGACCGACGTTCGGAGAGCGCATCGCCGCACTCGACCCGTCGCTGTCGCCCGACCTCGTGATCATGCAGGGCTCGATCAACGACCGTGCCCAGGGTGCCGCCGGATACCGCGAGGCCGTGAACGCCGCGTGGGACGCGATGGCCGCCCTCTACCCGAAGGCCACGATCGTGGTGCTCGGCCCGGCCCCGCACGAGCTTCCCGTCGGTGCGACCACGGCCCGCATCGACACCGACCTCGCGGAGCTCGCCGCAGCGCGCGGCTGGTGGTACATCTCCCCCATCGCCCAGGCCTGGATCACCGCGCAGAACTATCTCGACGTGATCGACGTGGAGGTCGGCCGAAAGCATCCGTCCACGGATGGACACCGATACCTGGCCGAGAAGCTGGCCGCCGCCCTCGACGAGCTGCACGCCGCGCCCATGACGGAGGCCGGTGGGTCGGAGACCACCCCCGACGAGTGATATTGTCGATCGGTACGCCTCCGTAGCTCAGTGGATAGAGCGCCGGTTTCCGGTACCGTAGGTCGCAGGTTCGACTCCTGTCGGGGGCACACATCAGCAGAAGGCCGCTCTTCGGAGCGGCCTTCTCTCGTTTCGCCTCGACTGGCGGTTCGCGCTCAGCTGCGAAACCGCCCGAGATCAGCGACTGCCGAACGTCCGCGGCGGCCGAAGGTGCGCAGGCCCCGCAGGTTCCCAGGCCTTCCGGATAGGCTGTTGCCGTGCCCCTCCTCTCGATCGCCGGTTCGACGCGTGCCCCGCACCGTCTGCGTTCGGCGACGCCCATGAGGGAGTGGATGCGGATCATCATGCACCCGGGCACGAACGGGTGGACCAGCGTCTGGGGCACTCTCTCGCACGGCGAGATCGCCGGCTGCCCGCCGCCACGGAACTAGACCACGCCTCGAACGGGGCGGTGGTCTTCTGCGCCATTCACCCCTTCTCTCGCGTGAGGTCTTTCCGTGTCCCCGAATCCTTCCCCTGCCCGCTTCTCCCTCGCCCCGCACGCCCTGTGGCAAGGCATCCGTTCCAACGCACGCAGCGACGTGCTCGGTGGGTCGCTTCTGCTCGCGGCCACGTTCGCCGCGTTGATCCTCGCCAACAGTCCCGCCGCGCCCTGGTACGAGTCCGTGCGCGACTTCACCTTCGGCGTCCCCGAGCTGCATCTCGAGCTCAGCATCGGCGCGTGGGCGTCGGACGGACTCCTGGCGATCTTCTTCTTCGTCGTCGGGTTGGAGCTGAAGGAGGAGTTCGTCGCGGGACGCCTGCGCGATCCTCGCCGCGCTGCCCTCCCCATCGCCGCGGCCGTGGGTGGTGTGGTGGTGCCCGCGCTGATCTTCGTGCTCATCAACGCCGCGAGCGGTGCGGATGCGATGCGTGGCTGGGCGATACCCACCGCGACCGACATCGCGTTCGCGGTGGCCGTGATCGCTGTCGTCGGCAAGTTCCTGCCGCCCGCGCTGCGTGTGTTCCTGCTGACACTCGCCATCATCGACGACCTCATCGCGATCACCATCATCGCGACCTTCTACACCGAGAGCATCAGCTTCCCGTGGCTGATCCTCGCGCTACTGCCCCTGGCGGGATTCGCCGCCCTGGTGGCGAAGGGCGTGCGCGCATGGTGGCTCCTCCTGCCCCTCGCCATCGCGGTGTGGGTGTGCATCCACGCGTCCGGCGTCCACGCGACGGTCGCCGGCGTGCTGCTCGGCTTCGTCGTGCCCGTCACCGCGACGGAGCGCGCCCGGGTGCGCACGGGCACCGATGCGGACGGCCGTCCGGTGTACGACGGCATGGCCGCACACCTCGCCGACCGGTGGGGCATCGTGGCCACGCTGTTCGCGGTGCCTGTGTTCGCGTTCTTCGCCGCCGGCGTCACGGTCGGCGGATGGGACGGACTCGCATCGGCGTTCACCGACCCGATCACGATCGGCATCGTCGTGGGACTGGTCGCGGGCAAGCCGGTCGGCATCCTCGTCACGACCTTCCTGCTGAGCCGGGTCCCCGCTCTGCGTCTCGACGAGACGCTCCGCTGGCCGGACCTGACCGGCATGGCGTTCCTCGCGGGAATCGGCTTCACCGTGTCGCTGCTGGTCGGCGAGCTCGCGTACGGGTCGAGCTCGGTCGCGGACGAGCACGTGAAGATCGGCGTGCTGGTCGGGTCGTTCGTCGCAGCCCTCCTCGGCGGGATCATCCTGGCGCGGCGCAATGCGCTGGCCCGAGCGGCGCATCGGGTCGAGTGACCCTCACCGACCTTCCGGTGAGACCGTGGCCTCCGGATGGGCGTCGCTCAACAGGCTTCCATCCGGCGGTCGACGGTCCCAGGACGGGCGACGGATCGCGTAGAACACGAGGGGTGGTGCGCCCAGCACCACGATGACAGCGCCGACGACCCACGGGTAGGCCGCGGGAGGGAAGGCGGTGAATCCCTCGGGCGGGATGAAGGCGAGCAGGAATGCCGCGAGACACGCGACGAAGCCGATGCCGGCGACCAGCGGCAGCGCAGCGACGCGGTACGCGCGGTGCACCGTCGGCTCCTTGCGACGCAGCACGATCGCCGACGCGAACATGAGCATGTACATGATCAGGTACAGCGCGGCCGCCATGTCGATCAGTGCGACGAACGCGGCACTCACGTTCGGGACCACGATGAAGATCGCAGCGAGGATCGTCACGATCGTGCCCTGGAGCATCAGGATCCCGGACTGGACCCCAGCCTTGTTGCGCTTCTGCAGCCTCGGTGGCAACAGGCCCGTCTCGGCGGCGGCGAGCACGCCCTTCGAAGGCCCAGCGACCCAGGTGATCACGGAGGCGAGCGCGCCGGCGGCGATCAGCGCCGAGACGGCTGCCGTCGCCCATCCCATCCCCCAGTGATCGAAGTACACACCGAAGGCGAGCATGATGCCGTTCGTGAGCCCCAGTTCCTTCGACGGGACGGCGACCGAGATCGCCAACGTCGGAAGGATGAACACGAGCAGGATCAGACCGGCGGCGAGGAACACCGAGCGGGGATACCCCTTGCCCGGGTCCCTCATCTGGTTCACGTGGACCGCGTTGACCTCCATCCCGGCGTACGCCAGCACGTTCGACACGATCAGGACGATGGACGCCAGGCCGGTGAAGGGAGGGATGATCGCCGATGCTTCGAGCGGGACCTGGCTCTTCTCGCCGCTGAACACCCAGATCGCACCGAACACGATGAGCAGCGCGGCCGGCAGGAGCGTGCCGAGGATGCCACCCCAGGAGCCGAGCTTGGCGAAGAGGTTACCACCGCGGAGGGTGACGAAAGTCGAACCCCAGTAGAACACGATGATCACGACCGCCGTGAAGAAGCCTGAACTCGACAACGACGGATCCATGAACACGAACGCGAGGGCACCCGCGATGAAAGCGAGCTGCGTGGGGAACCACACCACGTTCTGGATCCACTGCAGCCACACCGCGGTGAATCCCCACCTGTTCCCGAGCGCCTCCCGCACCCAGACGTAGATGCCGCCCTTCCATCCGGTGGCGAGCTCTGCGGCGACCAGGGCCGTCGGCACCAGGAACACGATCGCGGGGATCAGATACAGCATGATGCTGCCGAGGCCGTACGTCGCCATCGCCGGAAGCGAGCGCAGACTGGCGACGACGACCAGGGTGAGCAGGGCGAGCTGGCCGACGCCGAGGATGGCGACGGCCGGCCGCGACACCTGCGTGGCTGCCGACGTGCGCGCAGCAGTGGGGCGAGTCGGCCTCGCTGCCGGAGTCGATTCTGGGGTGGCACCCGTGTTCGAAGTGGACATCGCGGGCTCAGTGGTGGAAGGCCGATTGGGGCTTCTCGGTCGGCATCGGCGACTCGAGTGCGTCGAGGTAGGCGACTTCGGTCGCGATCGCCTGCAGAAGCTCCTCCGCGAGGTCCATGCTCAGCCCGTTGCGCACCACGATGCGCTGCACCGTGATTCGCTCCAGGTCGGCAGGCATCGGATACGCCGGCACGAGCCAGCCCTTCATCCGCAGCCGATCCTGCAGATGGTAGAGCGTCCAGTTCTTCGTGTGTCCGTCCTTCAGACGCCACGCGAACACCGGGATGTCGCTGCCGTCGTTCCAGAGCTCGAACGCGTCGAGCTCGGCGATCCCCGCGGAGAGGTACTTCGCGACGTCCTGAGAGGCCTGCTGCACAGCGCGGTATCCCTCGAAACCGAGACGGAGGAACAGGTAGTACTGCAGCACCACCTGAGCCCCCGGCCGCGAGAAGTTCAGCGCGAACGTCGGCATCTCCCCGCCCAGGTAGCTCACCTTGAACACCAGGTCCTCCGGGAGCCACTGCGCCTCCCGCCACACCACCCAGCCGAGCCCCGGATACACGAGCCCGTACTTGTGCCCTGACGTGCTGATCGAATGCACCCGCTCGAGGCGGAAGTCCCACACCAGGTCCGGCTGCAGGAACGGCGCGATCATCGCCCCCGACGCCCCGTCCACGTGGATGGGGATGTCGAGGCCCGTGTTCTTCTGGATCTCGTCGAGAGCGGCGGCGATCTCGGCCACCGGCTCGTACATGCCCGTGTACGTGACCCCCATGATCGCGACGACGCCGATCGTGTTCTCGTCCACATACTTCGCCAGGTCGTGACCGTCGAGAGTCTTGTGCTCCTCGCTGATCGGCACGTAGCGCGGCTCGACGTCGAAGTAGTTGCAGAACTTCTCCCAGCACACCTGCACGGCCGAGGACATCACGATGTTCGGACTCGAGGCATCCTTGCCCGCCGCGCGCCGAGCCTGCTGCCAGCGCCGCTTGAAGGCGAGACCGCCCAGCATGCACGCCTCCGACGACCCGATGGTCGAGGTACCGATGCTCTTCTCCGCATCGGGCGCGTTCCAGAGGTTGGCCAGCATGTGCCAGCAGTTGTCCTCGATCGCCGCCGTCTGCGGATACTCGTCCTTGTCGATCATGTTCTTGTCGAAAGACGCGGCATAGACCTGCTTCGCGTCGTCGTCCATCCACGTGCTCACGAACGTGGCGAGGTTCAAGCGCGCGTTCCCGTCGAGGATCGTCTCGTCCTCCACGATCTGCTTCGCCGTATCGGGAAGCGACTCCCCTGGCGGGATGACGTGGCGCGAGGTGAGCGTCGCCTCCCCCGGCCTCGTGAAGATCGGCTGGTCGGCGCTGGAGGGAGTGCTCATGTCCGTGACCTTTCGCATCGCTGTCGGCGTACCGCCTGCGACACGCTCGATCCTCATCGCTGGCCGTGTGCCGACCACTATCCCAAGAGCGACGATGCCGCGCCACCCCACTTTCGACCACATCGAAGCTCCCCCGGGTGAATTAGGGGCGGAGCCGGACGATCGCGGAAGTGACGTGCCTAGCATGTGCGGAGCGGGGCTCCGCCGCGGAGTGGACTCCCGAGATCATCGGCTGAGGGCGGTCGACTCAGCCCGAAGAAGGGAAGCATCCATGGCTGAACTCATCGTCATCTCGTTCGACAGCGAGCCACAGGCGGAAGGTGCCTACGACGAGATCCTGTCGCTGCAGAACGATCTGGTCGTCGAGCTCGCGGGCCTGGCGCTCGTGAAGGTCGACGAGAAGGGCAAGACCAAGGTCGAGTACCCGGGTGCAGCGGGGAACATCGGCGTCGGTGCCGCTGGAGGCGCGCTGTTCGGCATGCTGATCGGTCTGCTCTTCTTCGTCCCGTTCGCCGGGCTGCTGTTCGGCGGCCTCTTCGGCGCGCTGTTCGCCGGGCTGGACAAGACCGGTATCGACGCCGAATTCCGGGACCGGGTGAAGAACGCGGTCTCCGAGGGGAAGTCCGCCGTCGTCGTCTACGCGACGAAGATCACGGAGGACAAGTTCGCCGCCGCTCTCGCGCCGTTCAAGGGCACCGTCGTGCAGACCTCCCTCTCGGCGGAGGACGAGAAGGAGCTCATCCACGACCTCGGCGGCGCGAGCTGACCCGCACTGTCGAGGAAGCCAGCACTGTCGAGGAAGCCAGCACTGTCGAGGAAGCCAGCACCGTCGAGGAAGAAGGGCCCCGCTCCTGGAGCGGGGCCCTTCTTCGCGTCCGCCCGGCCTCAGCGATCGAGGATCGCGCGGGTCGTCACCTCGGGCCGCAGATCGAGCCTCCGCAGCAGCTGGGCGTTGAGCGCGACCACGATCGTCGACAGCGACATCAGGATCGCCCCGACCGACATCGGCAGCACGAAGCCGATGGGCGCGAGCACACCCGCAGCCAACGGGACGGACAGCAGGTTGTAGCCCGCGGCCCACCACAGGTTTTGCTTCATCTTGCGGTAGGCCGCGCGCGAGAGCTCGATGACCGAGAGCACGGAACGCGGATCGTCGCTGGCGAGGATGACTCCCGCCGACGCGATCGCGACATCCGTTCCGGCACCGATGGCCAGGCCCACGTCGGCCTGCGCGAGTGCGGGTGCGTCGTTGACGCCGTCGCCGACCATCGCGACCTTGCGACCTTCGTGCTGCAGCTCCTGCACCTTCGCGGCCTTGTCCTCGGGGCGTACGCCCGCGAAGAACCGGTCGATGCCCAGATCTGCCGCGACCGTGTGCGCGACGGCTTCCGCATCGCCGGTGATCATGACCACCTGCACCCCGAGGGCATGCAGCGCATCGACGGCTTCGCGCGACTCCGGACGGATCTCGTCGGCGAGCTTCAGCGCCCCGATCACCTGCCCATCCTGCACCACGTGCAGGATGATCGCACCGTCCGCGCGCCACTGCTCGGCGACAGGAAGCTCGTCGGACCGCTCCTCCGTCAGCAGGTGCGGGCCGCCGACGCGCACCGTCGTCCCGTCGACGGTCGCCGTCGCGCCGACCGCCGGCGACGACGTGAAGTCGCGACTCGCCGGCACGGACAGTCTCTTCTCGGCCGCGGCGCGCACGATCGCCTTCGCCAGAGGGTGCTCGCTGTCGGCCTCGGCGGCGGCGGCGAGCGCCAGCACCCGGTCGGCGTCATGCCCGCCGGAGACCGAGACCTCCGACACGGTCGGTTCGCCCTTGGTGAGTGTCCCGGTCTTGTCGAACAGGACCGTATCGACGGTGCGCATGCTCTCCAGCGCGAGCCTGTCCTTGACCAGGACGCCACCGCGAGCCGCCCGCTCGGTCGCGATCGACACGACGAGCGGGATCGCCAGGCCCAGGGCGTGCGGGCAGGCGATGACCAGCACCGTGATCGTGCGGATCACGGCGGCGTCGGGGAAGCCGACGAGTGTCCAGACGATCGCGGTGATCGCCGCGGATCCGAGCGCGAACCAGAACAGCCATCCCGCTGCCGTGTCCGCGAGGCGCTGAGCGCGCGAGGACGAGCTCTGCGCCTCGGTCACGAGTCTTTGGATGCCGGCCAGCGTGGTGTCGTCGCCGGTCGCCGTGATCTCCACCCGCAGCCCGGAATCGGTGGCGACCGTGCCGGCGGTGACCTGGTCGCCACTGCCGCGAGTGACCGTGCGGGACTCGCCTGTCACCATCGATTCGTCCATGGACGCACGTCCGTCGACGATCCGCCCATCGGCCGGCACGCTTCCGCCGGGCCGCACGATCACGATGTCGCCGACCCGGAGGTCGACTGGTGAGACCACGACGACCTGCCCGTCCTCCACACGCTCCGCCTCGTCCGGCAGGAGTGCCGCGAGCGAGTCGAGAGCAGAGGTCGTCTGCGCGAGCGATCGCATCTCGATCCAGTGTCCGAGCAGCATGATCACGATGAGGAGCGCGAGCTCCCACCAGAAGTCGAGCTCGTGGTGCAGGACGCCGAGGCTCGCTCCCCACGACGCGAGGAATGCGACAGTGATCGCGAGCCCGATGAGCAGCATCATGCCGGGCTTGCGCGAACGGATCTCGCTGACGGCACCCGTGAGGAAGGGCTTGCCTCCCCACACGTACATCACGGTTCCCAGCACGGGTGAGACCCAGGCCAGGCCCGGCACGTCGGGCAGGGTGTAACCGAGGATCATCGCGAACATGCCGGAGAGCACGACGGTGGGGACGGCGAGGGCCAGCATGATCCAGAACAGTCGCCGGAACTGGGCCACGTGATCGCCGTGCCCGCCGTGACCCGCGTGATCGCCGTGACCCGCATGGGAGTCGTGACCCGCATGGGAGTCGTGGCCCGCATGCGCAGCTGCGCCCTGCGGACGGTCGGGGCTTCCCGGCTCGCTCTGGGCGGTACCGTGCGCCTCATGCGCGGTGTGGTCGTGGTGCGGAGTGCTCATCACCCTCTCCTCCTCGGAAGATCGATGCCGTGCGGGGCCACGGGTGTGCGCCCCCGCACGGGTGAAACGTTCAGGCAGCGGCGGCGTACTTCGCCGGGTCGGCGTCGAACGCCGGCCCGCACCCCGCGCAGCAGAAGTAGTAGCGCGTGCCTTCGTAGTCGCGGAACAGGCCGGCGGCCTCGGCATCCGCGATGACGACGGGACTGCCGACCATCACCGGACACTCCGCCATGTCCCCGGCTGCGGGCGCCAGCAGGTCCTTGCGTCCATCGGCGGACACGGCGGTGGTGCTGTTCACGCTGCAGCAGGAGGCTGCGGGGGAATCGGACATGACATTCTCCTCTGGGGTATCAACGGGTTCCGGGCGTGGAGACCGATGCGGCGCGATCCTGCGCCGCACCGCTCCGTGCCGGAGAGGGATCCGCCGCCTGGCTCCGGAAGGAGCGCAGCCGGAGGCTGTTGCCGACGACGAAGACGCTGGAGAACGCCATCGCCGCACCGGCGAGCATGGGGTTGAGCAGACCGAGGGCCGCGAGCGGGATCGCCGCGACGTTGTAGGCGAAGGCCCAGAAGAGGTTGCCCTTGATCGTGCCGAGTGTCCGTCTCGAGAGGCGGATCGCGTCCGCGGCGCTGCGCAGATCGCCGCGGACGAGCGTGATGTCGCTCGCCTCGATCGCGACGTCGGTGCCTGTGCCCATGGCCAGCCCCAGGTCGGCCTGGGCGAGCGCGGCCGCATCGTTGACGCCGTCGCCGACCATCGCGACGACCTTGCCCTCGCGCTGGAGCCGGGTGACCACGTCGACCTTGTCCTTCGGCAGCACTTCCGCGATCACCTCGGCGATCCCGACCTCCGCCGCGATCTGCTCGGCCACCGCTCTGTTGTCGCCGGTGAGAAGGATGGGCGTCAGCCCCAGACTCTTCAGCTGCGAGATGGCCTGCGCGCTGGTCGGCTTCACGGTGTCGGCCACCACGAGCACACCACGGGCTTCCCCGTCCCATCCCACGGCGATGGCCGTCTTGCCCTGACTCTCCGCCTCCGCCTTCGCCGAAGCGAGGTCGGCGGGCAGATGCTGCGACCACTCCGCCAGCAGCGATTCACGGCCCACCAGCACGGCATGTCCGTCGACGACGCCCTGGACGCCCTTGCCTTCGACGTTGACGAAGTCCTCCGCCGCGGGGAGCGCTCCGAGCTCCTGGGTCGCGGCCTTCGCCACCGCCTGCGCGATCGGGTGCTCCGAGGCATCCTCCACCGCACCCGCAAGGCGGAGCAGCTCGCGCCTGTCGACCCCCGCCGCGGTGTGCACCGCGGTGAGTGTCATCCTGCCGCTGGTGACGGTCCCGGTCTTGTCGAGCACCACCGTGTCGACCTTGCGGGTCGACTCGAGCACCTCAGGACCCTTGATCAGGATGCCCATCTGCGCGCCACGTCCCGTTCCCACCAGCAGCGCGGTCGGCGTCGCGAGACCGAGTGCACACGGGCACGCGATGATGAGGACGGCGACAGCGGCGGTGAAGGCGGCCGACGCCGGGAATCCGGCTCCGAGCCAGGCTCCGAGCGTGGCGAGGGCGATCGCGATGACGATGGGCACGAAGATCCCCGACACACGGTCGGCGAGCCGCTGCACCTCGGCCTTCCCGGTCTGCGCGTCCTCGACCAGCTTCGCCATCTGCGCCAGCTGCGTGTCGGATCCGACGCGCGTGGCACGGATGATCAGACGACCGCCCGCGTTGACGGTCGCGCCGGTCACGGCATCCCCCTCGCCCACCTCCACCGGCGCCGATTCACCGGTGAGCATCGAGGCGTCCACCGCTGAGGTCCCCGACACGATGATGCCGTCGGTGGCGATCTTCTCTCCTGGGCGCGCGACGAACTCATCTCCCGGCTTCAGTTCGGCGGTGGGGATCCGCGTCTCGATGCCGTCGCGGATCACGGCGACTTCTTTTGCGCCGAGTTCGAGCAGCGCCCGCAGTGCCGCCCCGGCCTGGCGCTTGGACCTCTTCTCGAAGTAGCGCCCGGCGAGGATGAACATCGTCACCCCGGCGCCCACCTCGAGATAGATGTTCGCCGCACCGTCGCTGGGTGCCACGGTCAGTTCGAACGGGTGCGTCATGCCGGGTGCCCCCGCGGTCCCGAAGAACAACGCGTACAGCGACCACAGCAGTGCGGCGATCGTTCCCATCGAGATCAGTGTGTCCATGGTGGCAGCGCCGTGCCGGAGGTTCGTCCACGCCGCCTTGTGGAACGGCCACGCCGCCCACACGATGACGGGTCCGGCCAGAGCCAGCGAGAGCCACTGCCAGGAGGTGAACTGCAGCGCCGGGATCATCGCCATCGCGATGACGGGCACGGTCAGGATGATCGAGGCGACGAGCCGGTGCCTGAGGCTGGTCAACTCCGCGTCCGACGCGTCGGTCACCTCGCCGGCGGGCGTCTTCGCTTCTGGCATCGGGAGAACGGCGGTGTAGCCGGTCTTCTCCACCTCCGCGATGAGCAGCGCCGGGTCGAATCCCTCCGGTGCGGTCACCTTGGCCTTCTCCGTCGCGTAGTTCACGGTCGCGGTGATGCCGTCGATCCGGTTGAGCTTCTTCTCGATCCGCATCGCGCACGATGCGCAGGTCATGCCGCCGATCTCCAGCTCGACGCTGGTCGGTGCGGCTGCGGACTGCGTGTCCGTCATGGTGTGCTCTCCTCGATCCTCGCGCTGCCCGTACGACGGCGGGAAGCGCACTTCTTGTGGACGGCTTCAGTGCTCGTCGTGCTCGTCTTCGCCCGTGCCCGTCGACGACCCGTCGGCCGGAGCTTCCGCGTCCAGCACGAACGCTGCGGTGTGCACCGTCCCCTCCACCTGGAAGTCGAGGTAAAGCAGGTATCGTCCCGCGGTGGGCGTCTGGGCGGTGAAGACCACCTCGGGGCCGGCGACGTCGCCGGGAGCCGGCTCATCGCCGTGCGCGTGGACGTGCAGGTAGGCGAGGTCTCCCTCCCGCAGCGCGACGAGGTGGCCGAAGGCGCCCAGGTAGGGCTCGAGCGTCGTGACGGGCACGCCGTCTCGGCTGACCTCGACGGTCAGCTCGCTCGCAGCACCGGCGACGAGGGCGCCGGTGATCGACACGTCGAAGCCGTCGACGGCCGCGCGCCTCTCGGTTCCGGTCGGGGGACGCGGTTGGAAAACGCCCGCGATGTCCACCGTCCGTGAAAGTGTCACCGGTGTCCCGCCCGTCGCGGTGAAGTCCGCGTAGACGCGGTAGGTTCCCGCCGCATCCCAGGTCCACGGCAGCGACCACGTGCCCGTGTGTTCGTCCCGTTCGGGATGGACATGGCGGTACCCGCTGCCGTCACTGCGCACCACGATCAGGTGCAGCTGCTTGCCGTGCGCGGTCTCATACGAGGTGACGGGGGTGCCGGCGGCGTCCCGGATCACGAAGGACAGCTCCCCCGCGACTCCGCTTTCGTCCGGCGCTTCGACCACGCCCATGGCGTATCCCGATGCGGCGATGGTCACTCCGCTCACGTCGATCTCCTCGTCCATCCCGTTCTGAGTGTTCTGCTCTGCGCCTTGCGGGGACGGCCCGTCATGACCGGCGCCCGCGCGTCCCATCCAGGACGCAACCGCACTGTCCGGGACGATGGCGCCCGCCGCGGCGAATGCGATGCCGAACACCATCACGAGTCCCGCGCCGTAGAGGCCGAGACGGCCAGCGGTGTTCATCAGGCCGGCACCGCCTGGTATCCGGCCTCGTCGACGGCTGCGAGGATCACCGCATCGTCGAGCGGGTGTGCGCTCGTCACGACGAGCCTGCCGGTCTGTGCGCTGACGTCGATCGAGTCGACTCCGGGAACCTGGCCGACCTCGCTGCGGATAGCGACCTCGCAGTGGCCGCAGCTCATCCCGCTCACCTGGTACTCGCTCGTGCTCATGACGGTTCCTCTTTCGTTCTCGCATACCCGGGTGGGGTACTCCTTCACGCCAACCCTATACCCTCCAGGGGTATTCCCGTCAACCGGGCGCGCTCGTCTCGCCGAGCGCGCGCATCGCCCGTCGGGGGTGATCGAAGCGTCTCGGTTCCGCTGTGGGATGACAGCCTGGACCCGCTGCCGACACTCGGCGAGAAGCGAGGATCTGACATGACCGGACACCCCTCCCTGCCTTCGTGGCGCGACACTCCGACCCGCACGGACATCGAGGATTTCGTCGCCGCCGTGACCGTGGGGCCGGACGCAGTCCCCGTCGAGGAGCGGATCGCCGTGTTCGACAACGACGGGACGCTGTGGCCCGAGAAGCCCATGATCACCCAACTGCACTATGTCGTCGAGCAGTGGCGAGCCGCCGCCGAGCGCACACCCGAGCTCGCCGAGCGCCAGCCCTACCTCGCGGCCGTGAGCGGCGATTACGGCTGGCTGGGCACGGCGATCGACAAGCACTACGGCGGCGACGACTCGGATCTGACGATCATCATCCAGGCGCTCGTCGGGCTCACGCAGGGGATGAGCGTCGAGGACTACGCGCGTTCGGTGGCCGAGTTCTATCGCACCGCTCAGCACCCGACGTTGAAGCGCCCCTATTCCCAGACGGTCTACCAGCCCATGGTCGAGCTGCTCCGATACCTGGAGCACCACGGCTTCACCTGCTACATCGTCTCCGGCGGCGAGCGCGACTTCATGCGTCCCATGACGCAGGCGAACTACGGTATCCCTCCGGAGCGCGTGGTCGGATCGGCCTTCGGCCTGACATGGGACGATGCGGACGCGACGGTGCGGTATTCCTCCTCCCTCGCCTTCTTCGACGACGGTCCGGAGAAACCCGTCCGCATCTGGACGCGCATCGGCAGGCGCCCGCTGTTCGTCGGCGGCAACTCGAACGGCGACACCGCGATGATGGACTTCGCCCGGCGTGGGCCCCGCCCCGGATTCGCGATCCTGATCCACCACGACGACCCGTCACGCGGTGACACCCCCTATGACGCCGGCGCGGAGAAGGCCCTCGCGAGCGCCGACGACAAGGGCTACACGGTGGTCAGTGTGAAAGACGACTGGGCGACGGTGTTCCCCGCGGCTCCCTGATCACTTCGAAGCCGAGCTGCAGGGGCCACATCGATCGGTCCCCGCCGGGGGCGTTGTCCTCTTCCGGGACGTTGTGGTCCTTGCCCACCCAGAAGGTCGAGTAGCCGTTCTGCTGCAGGATCTGGCCGATCGTCGCGCACTCCCCCGGCAGGCGTCCCGCGAATCCGGGGAACCCGTTGGTGCCCTCCATGATGACCCCGGCGCGGTTCACGTGGTGGTTTCGACCGGTGAGCATGGTCGATCGGGTCGGGGAGCACAGCGCCGTCGTGTGCCACTGCGTGTACGCGAGTCCGTCGGGCAAGGCAGTCCATCGTGGGCATGCTGATGCGGCCACCGTACGGCGACCAGGAGGCGAGTCCGGTGTCGTCGTAGAGCACGACGAGGACGTTTGGTGCACCATCGGGAGCCTTCCGCAGCTCGTACGGTGACCAGTCCGGGACCGAGTCCCGCACGTCCAGTTCGATCTGACCGGCGAAGTCCGCGTTGGATTCCGGCATCCTCTGCTCCTTCGATCATGAAGGCGAGGCCGGCGACGTCACAGCGACGCCACCTCCACGTCTGTGTCTGTGTCTGTGTCGCTACGGTCCGAACTCGTCCCGTCGGCATCGGACGCCCCCGCGACCGCTGGGGAGGGAAGCTCCGGACGTCGGAGCAGCTCGATCACGATCACGAAGACGACGAGCCCGGCGGTCACGCCGAGGACGGTCCCGAACGTCACCGGTCTGGTCACGACGAGGACGAGCACCGCGATCGCCATGCCCACGAGCAGGAGGGGTCCATGGAACCGCTCGATCATGAGGCCGAGCCGACCTGTCGACAATCCGCGACGCTCCCACGTGCCGCGCGTTGCGGAGAACCCGCTGTCGAGTGCGCTCCGCAGGGCCACGGCCGCACGGCTCGTGCCTGCACCCCATGCCCAGACAGCGATCAGCACGCCGACCATCGCCAGCGCGGCGATCGTCGGGCTCAACAGCGACGTCACCTGATCGAACAGCGACTGCGCGGCCGCCGCGGTCATGATCGACGGGCTGACGGCACCGATGAAGAACGTGCGCCCGATGCCCACTCCTCCTGCGAGGAGGAGGAATGCGGCAGCGAACGCCGCACTGGTCCAGAACAGTGCCCGCAGTCGGTTGCGCGCCACCGCGATGCCGACGACCACGAGACCGAGAACGACCCATGGCAACCAGAAGCCGGCGGCGACGGCCACCTGGTACAGGGTGCGCACCAGCACCAGCGCGTCGGCCTGAGCGATCGGAATCGATCTGTCGATCGCGGGGATGAGGTCGGCGAATCCGACGCCGCGTTCTTTCAAGGCGTCCTTGACCCGGTCGACGACGAGACCGAGATCTACCGAGAGCACACCGTCATCTGCGAGTTGCAACGCGGTGCCTGGGCTGTTCTGCATGATCGCGACAGCGCGCTCATGGGTGAAACGGAGCGACTGAGCCCAGATGTCGGCGAATTGGTCGGAGGCGACGACGTCATGGATGACACCGTCGACGAGGGAGGTCAGTCCGCTGGCCGCCGGCGCTTCCAACAGGGAGAGCGCCGACGAGGCTCGTGGTGGCAGATCGAGCTCACGGAGCCCGTCGAACACGTCGCCGACGACGGCGTCGAAGTCCACCTGCTCCTGGATGGCGGAGCTGACCTGATCGGCGACGAAGTCCTGAACGTCGGGGTCGGCTGCGAGAGGTGCGAACGTCGCGACGAAGCGATCGGCGTCCACGAGCTGCAGACGCGCCCACGTCCCCATGGCGGCGATCGGCGCCAACAGCACCGCCACCGCCAGGACGATTCCCGCGACGATGCTCCTGGCCACCGGACGGCGTCGTGGCTTCGCGAGCTCGGCGTTCTCCTGCTCCAGCAGGGCGACTCGTGCCCGTAGATCGTCCAGTTCGCTCATTCGCGCTCTCGTCTCTGCTGTCGTTCCCGCGGCGGGCGATCTCGTCGTCAGCTCAGGAGCTTCTGCTTCGCTGCGGCGAACTCGGCCTCCGAGAGCACACCGGAGTCCTTCAGGGATGCGAGCTGCTGCAGCTTCGCGATCAGATCGTTCCCCGCTGCGGGGGCTGCCGGCGGCGGTGAGGAGTACTGCGCGGCGGCGTTCTGCGAGGCAGCGTCGATCTGCGCCTGCTGCTGCGCGGCCTCGTACTGCTGCTGTTCGTACTCCCCCTGTGCACGCTGCTCCTGGCGCCGTGACATCGCACCGCCGATGGCTGTCGCTGTTCCCGCAACCACCGCGGTCCTGGCCGCGAGGCCGATGAGCCCCGGCCGGCCGAATCTTCTCAAGGGCATGTCATTCACCTTCCTGATCGAGGATGTCCATCACCGCGTTCACCACGGGCGCCGGGACGCGCTCCGTGCGCAGCACCTCGCCCCCCGCCGCCGCGAGGTTCTGTGCAAGGGCGCGCGCGAAGGTGAGCTCGAGTACCACGAGTGCCGCAGACCGGCCCGGCGCGAGCGACGCGGCCAGCGCCTCGACGTCCTCCTCGCCTGCCAAGCCCGCGGCGATCGGCTCGAAGTCATCCAGACCGAGCGAGCCGTCCTCATCCTCGAGCTCGACGATCTCGACCGTCCCCGTCTCCGATTTTGCGATCACGACGAAGTCGAGCAGCCGCACCACTCCGCTGTCGACGAGATCGGTCAAGGCACGGAAAGTCGCCGGATCCGGACGCGACCCCTCGAACCCGACGAGGTAGAGCTCGGCCGGACCGAATCGGAAGTCATTCATGAAGATTTCCCTTCTCACGGCGCGCACGCCGACCGTGAACGACTCCATGCTCGCACCGCCTCCCCGGAAAAGCGCCGCGCTCTCACCCGCGGAGGATGAGAGCTCCGGCGCCGGCCCGACGCCGGGTCGCCCGTGCAGGGTGAGCGGTGCGTTCGCTCCGCGGTCACCGCTGGCACCATCGCCGTAAGCAACAACTCAACGAAAGAGGTGCGACGTGTCCATTTGGGAAAGCTTCTGGGACATCATCTGGTGGTTCTTCTGGGTCTTCGTGTTCGTCTCCTATCTGATGGTGCTCTTCAACATCGTCGCCGACCTGTTCCGGGATCACACCCTCAACGGCTGGTGGAAAGCCGTCTGGATCATCTTCCTGATCTTCGTCCCGTTCCTCACGGCGCTCATCTACCTGATCGCGCGCGGCAGGGGCATGGGCGAACGGAGCGCGTCGGCGTACCGCGAACAGCAGCACGCAGCGGACTCCTACATCCGCAGCGTCGCCGGGTCGAGCCCCAGCGATGAGATCGACAAGGCGTCCAAGCTGCTCGCCGCCGGCACGATCACCCCGGACGAGTTCTCGGCCATCAAGGCCCGTGCGTTGAGCTGACGTCGTGGCTGAGGCGGTCGATCTGACGAGACTCCGGGCGCTCGGCGACGTGGAGTTCGTCGTCGTCCGCCTCGAGGACGACCGCCTCGGCTCCCACGTCCTCGAGGCGCTCCTACGCCAGGTGGAGAACGGCGCCATCCGCCTGCTCGACGTCGTGATCATCAGGCGCCTCGGTCCTGACGAACATCGCCTCGTCGAGGTGGATCGCGATGATTTCACGCTCGCGGGTCTGGTCCTGGGAACGCCGGGGCTCATCGGAGCGGACGATGCAGGACACTTCGCCGCGAGGATCCCGATCGGTGCTCTCGCCGCCCTGTTCCTCGTCGAACTCGCCTGGGTGGAGCGGTTCGCCCGCGACGTGGACTGCAGGATCGATCGGATCCTCACGACGCAGCAGATCCCTGCCAGGGTCGCGAACACCGTCCTCTCGTCGGCCCTTCGCGGGCCGTGACTCCGTTCAGGGATGGCGCGGGTCAGACGGTCGTGCGCACGGCCTCGCGACGCGACGACACTCCGAGCTTCCGGTAGATCGCGCGCTGGTGCGTCTTCACCGTGTTGATCGACACCGCGAGCTCACGAGCGATCTCCTGCAGGGTACGCGCCGTCTGCAACTGCTGGAAGACGTCGCGCTCCCGTTCGGAGAGAGCGTCCACTGGCGAACCCGCGTTGTCCTTCGCCAGTGATCTGCCGATGAAGTCCTCGAACTGCGTCCCGAAGTGCACGTGCTCGGCCAGCAGTTTGCGCGCGGCTGTGTCGCGCGGACCGAACAGAAGACGGATGTCCTCCCCCGCGGCGACGGCGACAGCGGCCTCGCACAGCTCATGTGCCTCGTCGTGGTGGCCCGCACGACGTCGCAGCAATGCCGCCGTGAGCAGGGTCGAGGCCTTCACGTAGGAGACCTCGCCGAAAGCGCGCAGTGACCTCAGCATCTCTAGTGCGGCGGCGTACTCGCCGGCGCGCCGGAGCACACCCGACAGCGCGACGTTGACGACCGGCAGGTCAGGGCAGTGGATGTACTTCCGGGCGATCCGCATCGCGCGGTCCTGTCGACCGACGGCTTCTTCGAGCAGAGCGACCGACGACTCTCGGAAGGCCGGCCACGAGATGCCGTGCACCACCTCCAGCGGAATGTCCTGGATACCGATCGCCGCGCGGCGGCAGACCGCGACGTCTCCGGTCTCCGCAGCCGCGTAGGCGATCATCATGCGAGCCACACTCATGAAGGAATGGTCGGAGCCGGCGTTGTGGACGACGACGCCGAACTCGCGGATCGCGTCGTCGAACTCCCCCGCCCAGTACGACACGTATCCCGCTGCCACGGCCGCGCTGCCTCCCGCATACGTGCTCCACGGAAGTCCGACATCATCGGCGCGCTCGACGGTGCGGAGCGTTCGCCGTGCCTCGACGAATCGGCCGGCCCAGGTCTGTCCGAAGGCGAGGTGCCCGAGTGATCGCTTCGCGAGTTCGCGATCCCCCGAATTCTGCGCCTCTCGGGCCGCGGCGGAGAAGTACTCGAGCGGGACTGCCGGGTTACCGCGATGACGGATCTCCGTCCATCCGAGGAGATAGTTGAGCGCGGCTCGGTCCCCGAGATCCGTGGAATCCGCTTCGAGCAGCATCTGCCGCACCTTCGCGCTCGCATCCGCCACCGCCGCACGCTCGTCGGCGATGAAGAGCCGCGCGATCTGCAGCACGGCGGGCTCGTCAACACCGCCCGGTGTCGCCACCGTCGCCTCCGCCCGACGGAACAGCTCCCTCGCCACGCGATGATCGCCGAGCACGTCGCTGGCGCACGCACGCACCAGAAGCACCTGCGCGTCGTCGGGCACCCGATGCAGCATCTCCATCGCCGTGCGTTCGACCTCGTCGGCGCGGGCACCGACCACGAGCCCCACCCAGTGCCGGAGCAGCGTCTCTCTGGCACCGAAGAAGTCCGAGGCGTGGAGCGAATGCGCGATGGACGCTGTCGGATCGGTCGCCTCGAGTGCGGACGCCGCGCGACGATGACATGCGGCAGCGCGCTGCGCATCACCGGCCAGAATCTCCGCGCACCGCCGTGCGAAGGACGCGTGCCATCGGTACACGACACCGTGCGGACCCTCGAACCTGTCGAGGAAGAGACCGAGTCGCACGCACGTCTCCAGCATCGCCGGAGCATCGGCACGACCGGTGACCGCTGCAGCGAGCTCGGGAGTCAGCTCACCGCAGATGCTGGCCTCGAGGACGAAGTTCGAGACCTCGACCGGGAGTGCACCCAGCACGTGCTCTCTCACGTAACCGCCGAGGAAGCTCGAAGCGCTCTGTGCGCGGCTGTCCGGCTTGGCTCCGCCGATCATCATCAGTCTGACGGCGATAGGCCAGCCTCTGGTCTCCTCCATGATCGTCGCGCACGAGAGGCCGTCCGGTTCCTGGTCGAGGAGTTGCTGCACCTCGTCCCCGGTGAAGCTGAGTGTCTCCGCATCGACGAACGAACCGGGATGTGTCACCCGGTGCCGGGAAAGCGTCACCTCGAGGAGCGTCGTCCCCACCAGCACCACGCTGAGAGTGTCCGGAGGCTGCTCTGCCAGCATCCCCAGCAGACCTTCGCGCCACGCCTCCCCTGCGCGATGCGCATCGTCGACGACGAGATGCACGCGTTCCCCCGACTCCTCGAGGACTCGGCAGATCTCCTGATAGGCGCGATAGGGATCCTCCAGGTCCCGGTCGAGGTCGAGGTCGAGACCCGAGCGCCCAGCGGCTTCGACGAGCGCGTTAACGACCCCCTGAGTCAGCCTGGCGGGATCGGAGTCGAACGTGCTGAGCCCGAGCCATGCGACATGGTCGAGGCGGCATGCCCAATCGGCGACCGCGGTCGTCTTGCCGAAACCGCTCGGGGCGCTGACCACGGTCAGCGGGTGATGGGCTGCGGCTTCCTCCACCGCTGCGCTCACCCGTGCACGGTGGATGGCGCCCGGCTGGGGTGCGGGCGGCCGGAATCGCACCGTTGGTCCCGGTCTCGACGAACGTACGGGGTGCGACATGGCACCAAGCTAGTGGCGTCTCGAACACCCCTTCAAGGTCATCCTCCGGGTGATCTTTACCCGGCGGCTTCGGTGGCCGCGTCGCGTCTGAGCGCGTCCGCCGTGCGGATGAACAGGATGATCCAGGTGAACACGAGGGTGCCGGCCACCAGCTCGACCGCAGTGAGCGTGTAGTAGCCGATGGCGAAGAAGACCGCCAGCACCACGATGACGAGCAGGAAGACGTACCCCAGCATGAGGAAGGTCCGCGAGACTCCCGGCACCCACCGCCGGAGTCCGACGACGGCCACGGCGAACGCCACGACCATTCCCGACGCCACCCCGGTGTGGAGGGCGAAGTGTTCGTCCACGGGGAAGACACCGACCAACGCGAGGAAGACCCCGACGACGACGAGGCAGGTCCGAACCGCGATCACCCCGCGCGGATGCGTCGTCGGAACCTCCTTCGTCGCGTACCTCGCCAGCGTGGTGACCAGCACGCCTGCGACGATCAGAGTCAGGTTGAACGCTCGGGCCGACAGATCATCCGTCATGCCGAGCGCGCTGAGGTTCTCCTGCCACCATTGCGGATCACTCGCGGTCAGCATGCTCGCCAGGATCCCGAGGATCAGGAACACCGCGAGCACCGTCGCGAGCATCTGGAGATCGAGATGCGTCGACGAGTAGTACGTCACGTATGCCGAGAGCCCTGCCGCCGCCCCGGTGAGCATGAGCACCGGGACCGGGAAGACCACCGCTCCGCTGAACGCCGCTTCGATGACGACGGCTGCGAGTGTCCATCCGAGCAAGGCGATCACTGCGTGGGCGAAGGCGAAGGCAGCGATGTCGACGACGTCGAGCGCACCGAGGCGCTTCCGCCGTGCAGGATCGGAGGCGATCACGCGTCCTAAGACGAAGACCACGGTCGCCGTGACAGCGGACGCGAGCGCCGCGAACTGCCCGACGGAATCCGGCCCGGAGATGGGCGCCCCCTGCAGTCGGAACACCACGAGGGCGACGAGAGCGGCGATGATGAAGGCGCAGATCGAGATCTGAAGGCCGATGGCCTCTCGAGACCGTTCCCGCATGGCTCCCTTCGATCGGGCTGCCGTGATGAGGTCCGGTGATGGGGGCGACGACGACATGTGCTCAGTCTGGAGCTCTGCTCCGGCCTGAGCGAGCGCCCTTCACCCTCCTGGGGCGATGGCGCCGCCACCCCAGGACATCACCCCCGAGGGATGAGTGGCCGACCCGCGGCGAGCGCGCGCGTCGCATGCTGGTCGGATGTTGCGGATGAACCTGCGAGCGAGCGGTCGCCGCCCGTGAGTCTGGACGTGCTCTTCCCGGACGGCCTCTCGCCGTGGCAGATCGTGCTCGCGGTGCTCTCGGTCCTCGTCGGTTGGCTGCTCTCCCGTTTCGCACGCAAGTGCGTGCTCAAGATCACGAAGCGCGCACCGGGTATCTCCGACTCCGTCGCCCAGCTGGCGGCACGGTTCGCCCAGTACTCGCTGCTGCTGATCGGGATCGGGGTCGGGCTGGCCTTCCTCGGCGCGAATGTCCAACCGCTCCTGGCGATGACCGCGATCGCGGTCGTCGTTCTGGTCCTCGTGCTCCGCGGCGTCGCGGACAACTTCGCGGCCGGGGTGCTGATCCAATCCCGCCAGTCCGTGAAGATCGGCGAGGAGATAGAGGTCGAAGGGCCCGACGGCAAGCTGCGAGGAGTCGTGCAGGAGCTCAACGGCCGGTCGGTCATCCTCTCGACCGTCGACGGTCGGACCGTACACGTACCGAACGCCGCCCTCCTCACCGGGGTCCTGGTCAACGACTCTCGCCACGGTGCGCGGTGCAGCACCCTCGACATCCGGGTCGAACGGGCGGACGGGATCGATGCTCATGACGTCGTGTCGATCATCTCCCGCGCCGCGAGCGAGGTCGAAGGAGTGCACACCCGCGAACATCCGGGCGTGATCTTCACATCGGTCTCCCCGGACCGGTGGATGCTCGCGCTCCGCATCTGGCATCACCCGCTCCATGGCACGTCCGTGGTGTCAGCGACGATCCACGACGTGGCAGCGGCATTGGAAGCGGCGGGTCTGCGAGCCGTCGTCTCGGGACATCAGGACGTGCCGCCGCTGGTCGCTCCCGAGCCCTTCTGACCCGTCGACTACGCTTTCGGCGTGACCACCTCGCCTGCGCCGGAGCGCTCCCCCGACCGGATCTCCCCCAGTCTGCGGGTGCTGCTCCTTCTCGCGGCGAGCGCAGTGACCCTCGCCGGCGTCTACTTCGCGCGCGATCTCCTCGGACCCGTCGCGCTCGCGATCGTGATCGTGGTGATCTGCGATCCTCTGCGTCGACCGCTCGAACGGCGCGGGTGGCCGCAGTGGGGCAGCACGACCGCGGTGATCGTCGTCGCCTACCTGATCCTCCTGGTCATGGGCGCTCTGCTCTGGCTGGCCGGCACGCAGTTCGCGCGGCTCATCGCCGACCTCGTCTCGGAAGGCGGACTGGCGAAGACCGTCGATGATCTCGTCGGGTGGCTGCAGTCCCTCGGCCTGGACGAGGAGGCGTCGGCCGCCGCGGCTTCGGTCCTCGATCCGACGACGCTTCTGGGACTCGCACGCAGCATCGGCGGGACTGTGATCGGCGTCGCGACCGCACTGTTCTTCGTCTGCGCCTACATCATCTTCATGGCGGTCGACGCGGCCCGCTATCGGGACGCTCCGTCGGTGTTCGGGGCATCCAAGGCCGCAGTCATCGCCCGGATCACTCGGCTCAACACCGGTGTGCGCCGCTACTACATCGTCAACGCGACTTTCGGCGCG
Source organism: Microbacterium sp. CCH5-D1 (assembly GCF_001557335.1). Classification (NCBI taxonomy): domain Bacteria; kingdom Bacillati; phylum Actinomycetota; class Actinomycetes; order Micrococcales; family Microbacteriaceae; genus Microbacterium; species Microbacterium sp. CCH5-D1. Next base: position 18,510 of record NZ_LSJW01000034.1, on the reverse strand, counting down.
ATCGTCGCTGTCATCGACGGTCTCGCGCTGTGGTGGATGGGCGTCCCCGCACCCGTGGTCTGGGCGATCCTCGCGTTCGTCACGAACTTCATCCCGAACATCGGCTTCGTGCTCGGGCTCGTCCCGCCCGCGATCCTGGCCTTCGTCGTCGGAGGGTGGCCTCTGCTCATCGGTGTGGTCGCGGTCTACTGCGTCGTGAACGTGGTGCTCCAGGTTCTCGTGCAGCCGAAGTTCGTCAGCGACGCCGTCGATCTCAGCTTGACCCTGAGCTTCTTCTCCGTGATCTTCTGGACCTTCATCATCGGCCCGCTCGGTGCGATCCTCTCGATCCCGCTCACGCTCCTCGCACGCACGCTCGTCTTCGAGGGCGATCCCGACACGCTCTGGGTGCGGTGGCTCTCGGGCGACCGCACCGCGGTCCCGCCGACACCGGAGCCGGAGCCCGCCCCGGCGGCGACACGGCGAGGCCGACGGCGGCGCATACCTCGTCGCCGCTGAGCGGGCGGCGCAGGACGCTCCGGCTGTAAATCACCAGGGGTGAGTTGCGGTCGATCCGTGGTCCGGCGACCCCTCCGGTGGGATCGTGGACGCAGGAGCGCTCGACCAGGGGCGCCGGCGGATGGAGGCGATGTGCAACGTCCACTCGCAGGACTGACCAGACGCAACTTCGTCACTGAGCTGACCGCTGGCGTCACTCTGCTCGCGATCGCCATCCCCCTCAACATCGGGTACGCGCAGATCGCGGGCCTGCCGCCCACCGCCGGGCTGTACGCACTCATCGTCCCCACGGTCGTCTACGCCCTCGTGGTGTCCTCCCGGCAGCTGGTCGCCTCACCCGATGCCGCAGCCGCAGCACTCGTCGCCTCCTCGATCGGCGGGCTCGCGGCCGCCGGAAGCGCGGACTACGCGACGCTCGCGCTCGCCCAGGCCATCATCTGCGGCATCATGTTCGCGTTGCTCGCGGTCTTCAAGCTCGGGTTCCTCGCCAACTTCCTCTCCAAGCCGATCCTCGTCGGCTTCGTCGGCGGTCTCGCCCTCGACATCATGGTGAGCCAGCTCGCGAAGATGCTCGGCGTCAGCATCGACTCCGGGAAGGACTTCACCGGGAAGGTCGCTGATCTGATCGGCGGGCTCCCGACGCTCAACGGATGGGCGGTGCTGATCTCGGTCTGCTCCGTCGCCGTGCTGCTGCTCGGCCGCAGGTTCCTCCGTGCCGTCCCGTGGGCTCTGATCGTCCTGGTGGCGACGACCGTCGTCGTGGTCCTGACCGGGCTCGACCAGCGAGGAGTCGACGTCCTGGGTGAGGTCCCCGCCGGTGCGCCCGTGCTCACGTGGCCCGTGATCGACTGGTCGCTGTGGCTCATGCTGGTCCCATCGGCGATCGCGCTGACACTGGTCACCACGGCCGAGGGGCTTCTGGTGTCGAGGTCGTATTCCGAGAAGCACGGCTACCCGTTCCACGCGAACCGCGATCTCCTGGCGTTCGGCGCGGCGAACATCGCCGCAGGCGCTCAGGGCAGCTTCTCCGTCGGCTCATCGACGTCCCGCACCGCCGCCATGGATCAGGCGGGTTCTCGTACGCAGTTCCCCGCGCTGATCCTCGCTGCAGGCACGCTCCTGCTGCTGCTGTTCGGCACCGCGCTGCTGGCCGATATCCCCTCCCCGGCGATCGGAGCGATCGTCGGCGTCGCGATCATCCCCCTGCTCGGCATCCGCGAGTTCATCGATCTGTGGCGCAAAGACCGGTTCGAGTTCCTGATCGGCGCGACCTGCTTCCTGGTCACCCTGTTCATCGGTTCGATCCCCGGGATCCTCGTCGCATTCGTCCTCGCGCTGATAAACCTGGCCAAGCGCGCGGCCAATCCGGCCATCGACGTCCTCGAGTCCACCGGCGACCCGGGTGAGTCGCTCCTGGAGGATGCGCCGGCCGGGACCATGACCGCTCCGGGGATCGTGGTCGTCCGACTCGCCGCGCCCCTGTTCTTCGCGAACGGGGCGGTGTTCTCCTCTGCGGTGAAGACCGCCGTCCGCGCCGCCGGAGAGAACGAGGTCCGTCACCTGGTGGTCGATATGGAGGCGGTGACCGACGTCGATGTCACCGGCGCCGAATCGTTCGCCTCCCTCAAGGAATGGCTCGCCGACCGCTCCGTCTCCCTGTCCTTCAGCCGAGTGCGCCCCAACACCGTGCACCGGCTGAAGGCCCTCGATCTCCTGGCTTCGGAACACGTCTACGCGACCAACCGCGAGGCGATCGCGATGCTCGCCGCTCCGGAAGCAGGACGAGCTCCCCTCGAGAAAGGCCCCTGATGGGTAGCGTCATCGGAGACATCCTCCCGCTCGCGCTCGGCGTGGCGATCAGTCCGATTCCGATCATCGCCGCAATCCTCATGCTGCTCTCGCCCAAGGCGAGGGTGACCAGCGTCGGCTTCCTCTTCGGCTGGGTGCTGGGGATCGTCGTCGCGGTGACGGTCTTCACGCTGGTGTCCTCGCTCCTGCCGGAAGATGACAGCGACGCGTCGCATCCGATCCGCGGCGCGGTGCAGCTCGTTCTGGGGGCTCTGCTCTTCCTGCTGGCTTTCGGGCAGTGGCGCAAACGCCCCCGGCCGGGCGAGGAGGCCGCACTGCCGAAGTGGATGAAGGCGATCGACACGATCACCTTCCCGTTCGCGTTCGGGCTCGGCTTCCTGCTGTCGGCGGTGAATCCCAAGAACCTCATCATGGCCGCCGGCGCCGGCACGGACATCGGTGGCGCGGCGCTTCCCGTGGGGTCGATCGTCGTGGTGATCGCCGTGTACACGGTCATCGCCGCCTCGACGGTGCTCGTCCCGGTCATCGGCTACCTCGTCGCCGCCGATCGGCTCCGAGCGCCCCTGGATGCTCTCCGCGGTTGGCTGGCGGCGGAGAATGCCGTCATCATGGCGGTTCTGCTGCTGGTCATCGGCATCTCGATGATCGGCAAGGGCATCGGCAGCTTCTGAGGCACGGCAGCGGGGTTGTGGAAGGAGGGATGACGTGGGCGAGTTGATCCTGGACCTCGTGCCCGTCGCCCTCGGCGTCGTGCTCAGCCCCCTCGCCATCATGGCCCTCGTCGCCGTGCTGCTGTCCCGCAACGCGAGGACGAACGGGATCGCCTATCTGCTCGGCTGGTTGCTGGGCCTCGCAGGCATCATGACGCTCGGTCTCTGGCTCTTCCCGATGCTCGCGGTGCACGAGCACGACGAGCCGCCCCTGTGGGTGCCGGTGGTCCGCCTGCTGATCGGTGGCTTCCTCGTGTCGGCGGCTGTCTGGGTCTACCGGAAGGGGCGTGCCCGTATCGAGCAGATGGCGACAGCCGCTACTCCTCGCGACGTCGTGGACGCTTCTCCCCAGCTGCCCGGCTGGCTGCATTCCGTCGAGTCGTTCCGGCCGGGGCGCACCTTCCTGCTCGGCCTCGGTCTGTTCGTGCTCAACCCCGTGGATGCGTCATGCGCCATCCTCGCCGCGCTGGACATCACGCAGTCCGGCGTCGCGCCCGGTGCCGGAACCGCTGTCGCCGCCGCGTTCGTCGTGCTCGGCGCCCTGCCGATCGCCCTGCCGGTGTTCTTCGTCCTCGTCCGTGGTGCGCGCGCCCAGCCCGTGCTCGACCGCATGCGCTCCTGGATCGCCGGCAACACACACGTGCTCAACGCGGCGCTGCTTCTCGTGATCGGCGCCCTCCAACTCGAGAAGGCGATCGCCGCACTGATCTGAAGTCCACACGGGGACGCGCAGAGTTCACCCGGATGAAGCGCACCCGACTCTGATGACCCCACGACTCACACCGCAGTACGTTGAACGCGGCAGGGAGCCGCATCGTTCCACCGAGATGAAGGAGGCCCACGATGGCTCGCGAATTCCAAGGCAAGATCGAACTCGACGTGCGCGATTCCGTTCCTGACTGGGACGCCTTCCGACCGCCGACCCCGCCGAGCGGCGCTCCGAACGTGCTGGTCGTCCTGTACGACGACACGGGCATGGCGGCGTGGTCGCCGTACGGCGGACGGATCAACATGCCGACGATGGACCGTCTCGCTCAGAACGGCCTCACCTACTCCCAGTGGCACACGACGGCGCTGTGCTCCCCCACCCGGTCGACGTTCCTGACCGGACGCAACCACCACCTCAACGGCTTCGCGACGATCTCCGAGTCCTCGACGGGCTTCCCCGGCTACAACTCCCACATCCCCGATTCGAACGCGACCATGGCGCACGTGCTCCGTGACGCCGGCTGGTCGACCTTCTGGGTGGGGAAGAACCACAATGTGCCGATCGACGAGTGGACTGCCGGTGCGTCGAAGAAGCACTGGCCGCTCGCTCAGGGGTATGACCGCTTCTACGGGTTCATCGGCGGAGAGACCAACAACTGGTACCCCTCGCTGGCTGAGGACAACCACTACATCGACCAGCCGTACCTGCCGGAAGACGGGTACCACCTCTCGAGGGACCTCGCCGACCAGGCCCTCACGATGATCCGCGATGTCAAGCAGACCGAGCCGGAGAAGCCCTGGTACCTGTGGTTCTGCCCCGGCGCGAACCATGCTCCGCACCACGCCCCTCAGGAGTACATCGACAAGTACAAGGGGCAGTTCGACGACGGCTACGAGGCCTATCGCGAATGGGTGCTCGCCCGGATGATCGAGAAGGGAATCCTCCCCTCCGACACAGATCTGACCACGCTGAACCCGATGACCGACGGCACGTTCAATCCGACCGACGAGGTGCGCCCGTGGGACACGCTGAACGCCGAGGAGAGGGCCATGTTCTCGCGGATGGCCGAGGTCTACGCGGGTTTCAGTGAATACACCGACTCCCAGGTCGGCCGCATCGTCGACTACCTGGAGGAATCGGGGCAGCTGGAGAACACCCTCATCATCTACTGCGCCGACAACGGGGCGTCCGGCGAGGGCAGCCCCAACGGCTCGGTCAACGAGGGCAAGATCTTCGGCGGATACCCGGACGACGAGGCGGAGAACCTCCGCATGGTCGACAAGCTCGGCTCGCCGGAGACCTACAACCACTACCCCACCGGGTGGGCGGCGGCGTTCTCGACTCCATACAAGATGTTCAAGCGGTACACCTATCAGGGCGGCGTGTGCGACCCGCTGGTGATCCACTGGCCCGCCGGGATCAAGTCACGGGGAGAGGTGCGCCATCAGTACCACCACTCGACCGACATCGTGCCCACGATCCTCGAGGCGTGCGGCGTGACGTTCCCCGAGACCTACAACGGCGTCGAGCAGACGCCGCTGTCCGGAGTCTCGATGGCGTACTCGTTCGATGCCGCCCCCGACGGGGCGACCGAGAAGAAGACCCAGTACTACGAGATGCTCGGCCAGCGCGGCATCTGGCACGAAGGCTGGAAGGCCGTCGCGGTCCACGGTCCGATGAGTGGCATCAGCAACTTCAACGAAGACGAGTGGGAGCTTTACCACACAGACACCGACCGGGCCGAGGCCAAGAATCTCGCGGCCGAGCACCCCGACAAGCTCGCCGAGCTCAAGTCGCTGTGGATGGAAGAGGCGAAGACGAACAACGTCCTGCCTCTGAACGATCTGCAGATCATCGGGAACCCGAAGGACTTCGAGACGTTCATCGCCATGGAGTTCCACCAGCCGGCTCCGCCCTCGGGCCGATTCGTCTACTACCCGGGCACGAGTGAGGTTCCGGAGCGCTCTGCGGCGAACACCCACGGCGTCTCTTACAAGATCGCCGCCGAGGTCGAGTTCACGCCTGAGACCGAGGGCGTCATCTTCGCGCACGGCTCGCGCTTCGGCGGCCACGCCCTCGTCGTCAAGGACGGGCAGGTGCACTACGTGTACAACTTCCTCGGCATCCCGCCGGAGGACCGGGTGTCCGCGCCCGTTCCCACCTCCGGGAAGCACATCATCGGCGTGGAGTTCACGAAGGAAGGCATGGGCGAACACCGCGAGGGGGTCGGACCGGTGAAGCTCTACATCGACGACGAGGTCGTCGGTGAGAAGCAGATCCGCACGGTGCTCGGTCACTTCTCCTTGTGCGGCGAGGGCCTGACGATCGGTCGAGACAGCGCCGATCCCGTGTCGTCGCTGTACGGGTACGGTTTCGACTTCACCGGGGGCGAGATCGCTAAGGTCGTGTTCGACATCGCCGACGACGCCTACCTCGACCTCGAAGCACATCTGGCAGCAGCCATGGCACGCGACTGAGTCGCTCTCCCCGCGGCGGCTGCGTGCGCTACTCGATCCCGAGAGCGTGCGCAGCCGCCGTCACGCTGTCCCGGTCGGAGACGCCCAGCTTGCGGTAGATGTTGCGCACGTGCGTCTTGACCGTGTTCGGGGAGATGAACTCCTGCTCCGCGATCTCCCGGAGCGTCGCGTTGCGACTCAACGCCGTGAGCACGATGCGTTCGCGACGGGTGAGCTCCTCCTCGATGAGCACTCCTGCTGCGGTGAGACGTTCGCGGACGCGATCCGCGAAGCGACCGCGTGATCCCGGAGTCGCGCGCGCGGCGAGAAGGCGCGCGACGACCGGCCCGGCGTCGGCGAATCGTCGGATGTGCTCCTCCGGTTCGGCCAGGGCGAGCGCGAACGACAGCGACACCTGCGCCTGATCGGGACAGCCGGCCTGCACTTCGATACAGGCAGCGACCAGCCAGGCGTCGATCATCGACGCAGGGAGAAGGCACGGCGCCACCCCTTCCAGCACCGGAGCGAGAGCGGCCCGCGCCGGCTCGAACGCCTGATCGTGCAGCGCGGCGATCGCGCGGAGCACGGCCACCTCGCCGACCTCGCCGAGAGCGTCTCCGACGTCGTGGATGAAGCGGTCTCTGAGGGCGTACTCTCCGAGCGCGTTGAAGGCGCGGATCGCGAAAGTGCTCGTCATCGCATACCAGTGCACAGGCAGCGGCATGTCGTCGCGCGGTGCGAGGTTCTCGAGGAGAGCGAGAGCCGCCGCGTGCGCGTCGATGGCGCCATCGACGTTCAGCAGGGCGATCAGGCCTCGCAGACCCCGTGCGATCGCCGGCTCCGTTCCGGACTCGATGATCCCGGTCGCCGCGCGCAGCGTCTGATCCACATCGGCGACAAGCATCTGTTCGAAAGGCACCCAGTACCGCCACACCCGCGTGACCTCGTAGAAGGAGTCCGCAGGCATGCCGAGCGCGCGCCAGCGCTCATCCAGCAGCGCGCCGGAACGCAGCACTTCTCGCATCTGACCTCGGAAGAGATCGGCTGTGTTCAGGATCGCGGCCGCCTGCAGCTCCGCCGCGGCAGTGCCCGCGGCGTGAGCGTGGTCCCCCGCGAGCCGGGCGAACCGGTCGGCATCGTTCAACGCCCCCGTATACAGCTCTGCCATGGCAGCCTGCAGGAATACATAGGTGTCGAGCTGCGACTCCCCCGACACCGCGTAGAGACCCGGCTCCAGCCGGTCGAGCGTTTCCGAGAAGCCCCCGCGACGCACGGCTGTGTGCAACTCCAGGCCCTTTCGCCATTGACGGACCGCAACGGAATCCTCAAGGTCCGAGTCCGACTCGAGCAGCGCCGCAGCGCGGGCCGCGTCTCCCTGTGTGAGCTCGGCGGACGCCGTCAGCACCCGCATGGCAGGATCCGCGAGCACAGGTCGAGGAAGACACGCGATCGCTGCGACCACCTCAGCCGCATAACCCATGAGGATCAGCTGCAGCCCACTGCGACGGAGGATCCGTGAGGTCGAGCAGTCGTCGCCGCTCCGCGCGGCGTGGAACATGGCGCGCTCGTGCTCCTGCTCGGCCGCGAACCACTCCGCTGTCACGCTCTCGAGCTCCTCGACGGCCGCCTCTCCTCTGTCCTTCAGGCGGGCATAGAGGAACTCCCGCAACAGCGGATGGTAGTGATACCAGACCGGTTCTTGACCGCTACGACTGATCAGCACGTTGAGTCGCATGAGCTGTTCGATCAGCGGTTCGGCCGGCATTCCTCCTGTCAACTGCGAGGCTAGAGCCGGCGTGAACGACTCGGGCACCGAGGTGAGCACGAGGAACTCACTGAGGCTTTCGTCGAGATCGGCGAAGACCTCCTCGGCGAAGTAGTCGGTCACCGTCGGAGAGTCACCGCGCAGCGGGAGGACCGTGGCGAACGAATCATGCAGCGCCGCCAGCTCCAGCAGCCGGAGTCCCGTGGCCCATCCCTCGGTACGCAACAGCACGGTGGTGATCTCGCCCTGCGAAAGGCGCATCCCCCGCGCGCGGAAGAACGCTCGCACCTCCGCCGGTGTGAATGCCAGGTCACGGCTTCCGAGTTCCAGTGCCATGCCGACGATACGTCGACGCGCAAGAGGCAGACGCCGGGTTCCGCGTCCGGAGACCACGACGTGGGCGGTACCCGACACTGCGCTCAGGAACGCCGACAGCATCTCGGCGAGTGACCCGGTCTCGATGAGGTGCACATCGTCGATGATCACGACTACCCGACGGCCCGCGGCGCGGAGGGCTCGGGCCAGATCTCGCGCCCTCTCCGTCGACCACGGCCCGGTGAGGCGGTCGAGTGCCTCGCGCAGCGAGGGGTCTTCGATGCTCCGAAGAGCAGACTGCAGGGGGTCGAGGTCCCGATGCCAGCGCTGGAGCGAGAGCCACACCACACGCGATCGATCGTCGTCCGAGGAGGTAATCGAATGCGCCCACTGGGTGAGCAGCCGTGTCTTGCCCGACCCCGCGGGGGCCGACAGGACGGTGAGTGTCCAGGGCTCGTCCAACGCGGCGGAGAGTCGTGACAGCAGTCGGGCTCTGGGGATGTCACCGGGGCCTGCAGGAAGCGGAGGAATCCACGCTGAATCGACGTCTGGCTGTTCTTCGACCATCAAGAGCCCCCGGTGAAATGTTAGATACTACGTCCTCCCCTTCTCGAAGTATCCCACCATGGGAGCGCGCACATCAAGCAACTTTCGTCCAGAACCCTCATCGGGCGACCGAGCTTCTCAGCCGGACGAAGCCGACCACCGAGGGCAGCACGGCCCCGAACAGCAGAGCGAGCCCCACCCCGAGAAGCGTCTCCACCGCGCGTTCCGCGAATCGAGCCCCCGGAGGCTCCGGCGAGGTGGACATGATGAGGGTCAGGGCGAGGAACGTGGTGAAGCCAGGGACGACGTACCACCGGCTCTCCTGGATGGCGCATGTCGCTCCGATGACAGCCCCGACCACGAGCCCGGTGACGAGACCTCCCGGAGCCAGGACAGCCAGGCCCGCGGCCGCGAACGCTCCGATGAGCACCGATGCCGCGCGCCCGATGCTGCGCGAGATCAGCTGCCCCCTGACCGGACGCATGACGAGGAGCGCCGCGCCCGTCGCCCACCCCACGTGCTCGAGATCGAGAACGAAGCCGATGGTGGCGGCGAGCGCCGCAGCCATGCCGAGGAGGATCCCGTAGACCAGGAGGGCTCGCCCCCGAGGTACAGGACTGGCGGCACGCGCCCGCTCTTCACGCTCGGGCCAGAGCAGGGAGACCATCCACGCGTACACGGAGCCGGCGACGATGCAGGCGGCGAATCCCCCTGTGACCGAGGACCAGGAGAAGCTCAGCCCGATCCCGGTCATCGGCAGCACCAGAACGAGGATCAACTGCCCGAGCCGACCTCGCGGGGCGTTGAGACTCGCGACGATCGCGAGTCCGAGCACGGCGAGCACGGCGACCACAGGCCACTCCGCCAGCAGCGCCCCGAGAAGCAGACCGAGGGCGCTGAGCGTGCCGACGACGGGGATGATGGCGCGGGCTCTCCTGCGTGGGGGGAGACCGAAGGCGGCGGCGGGTATCACGCCGATCCCGAGCGCGACACCGAGCGTCGGATGGAAGGGGGCGACGAGCATCGCCGGCGCGGCGAACAGCAGGCCGAGGCCGAACCGCGACCATCGCCAGCTCAGTCCGGCGTCATCACTCATCCATCGCTCCCTCAGCTCCGTCTACCGGCTTCCCGATCCGCGGCCGCGACGCCGTCACTCACCGATGCGTGCACGCGACCGTGCGATTCCAGTCCGAGGAACCAGGGTGTGCGGCGAGCGACAGCGGCTGCCCGCTCGGGAAGCGCGGCGATGTGCAGCACGATGCCGAGCTGAGCGAGCTCTCCGTCGAGGTTCTCCAGCGCGTCGAGGACGGTGATCGTCATCACCTCCTGCTGCTTCAGACCCAGCACGAGCACGCGGACCGGCTGCTCCTCCGCCTCGACCAGGGCGAGGATCTGCTTCTCGTTGGCCATCGCGTTCGCCGTGTAGAGCCCCCGTTCGAGACGGAGCCCCAGAGCGTCGCCGATGCGAGCGTCGACCGCCACCTTCGGCACATTGAGCTCGCGGAGCACCAGGATCAAGGTCACGACCACACCGACCGCCACGGCCGGGAGAAGGCCGGCGGTGAGCCCGAGGATCGCGACCGCGAGCGCGATCCAGAAATCCACCGGACTGATCCGCGCCCACCGCACGAGCTCGGGGATGTTGATGAGCCCGACGACGGCCACGAACACCATCGCGGCCAGCGTCGCCTCGGGGAGCAGGCTGAGAACGGGTCCCAGGAAGAGCGCGACCAGCACGGCGAGCACCACGGTGACCAGGGTCGCCGCCTGGGAGCGCGCCCCCGCACTCTGATTGACCGCGCTCTGCGAGAAGCCTCCCGCGGCTGGCATCGTGCCGAAGAATGCGCCGACCGTGTTCGCCGCGCCGGTCGCGAACAGCTCCTGGTCGCTGTCGATCTGAGGTTCGCTCGCCGCCCGCAGGCTGCGGGCGACGGCCGCGGACTCCAAGAACGCCATCACGGCGATAGCGAGGGCGCCGGGCACGAGGACGACCGTCTGCGAGAAGTCGGGCACACCCGGAACGGGGAGCCCGCTCGGCACCGGGGCGATGAGGTCGACGCCGTAGCGATCCAGACCAGCGACGGCGACCAGGAGGATCCCGGCGACCACCACGACGAGTGCGCCCGGCACACGCGGGGCGAACCGCTTGAGCACGACGATCACGAGGATCGAGCCGGCAGACAGCGCGACCGTCGGCCAGTTCACGCTGTCGAAGGCCTGTGCCACTGCGCCGAGCGACTTGAGGAATCCATGACCGGAGAAGTTGTAGCTCTCGCCCAGCAGCTTCGGCAGCTGTCCGACGGCGACCGTCGCGCCGACACCGATCTTCAAGCCGAGAACAGTGGCTCCGCTGATGTTCTCCACGAGCGAGCCGAGGCGACAGAGTCTGGCGATCAACAGGATCACTCCCACGAGCAGCGTGAGCATCATCAGGGAGCCGATCGCGTCGTCCGATCCCGCGGCGACTCCCGCGGAAACCAGGGTCGTCGCGGTGAGGGTCGCGATCGTCGAGGTCGTCGACACGCTCATGGCGCGGCTTCCACCGAGGAACGCGTAGACCAGCATCGGCAGGATGCACGTGTAGAGCCCGACCTGCACCGGAAGATTGGCGATCGTCGCGTAGGCCATCCCCTGCGGGATCACGACGGCACCAGCGGACAGACCCGCGACGACGTCACGGACCACCCACTCCCGGCGGTACCCCTCGACCGTGCTGAACAGCCATGGCGGTCTTCTCGTCGCGGTCATCCGCTTCTCCGTCCTCCGGTCGTCTGAAGCGTACTGCGGGGGCATGCGGGGATCGAGTGATCGCACGATCGGCTCACCCTGGTGAACTCCACCGGGAATCGGTGCGCGTGCTGGCGCGTGCCGAGTATCGTCCGACGGGGCCGCCACCGGGCGGGCCGGTTTAAGAAGGAGTACACATGGGTTTTTGGGGATCGTTCTGGGACATCATCTGGTGGTTCCTGCTGGCGTTCGTCTTCATCTCGTACCTGTTCGCGCTGTTCGCGATCGTCGGAGATCTCTTCCGCGACCGGCAGCTCAACGGCTGGTGGAAGGCAGTGTGGATCGTCTTCCTGATCTTCGTCCCGTTCCTCACGGTGCTGGTGTATCTGATCGCTCGGGGCTCCGGCATGGCCGAGCGGAGCGATGCGGAGGCCGCGAACGTTCGCAGCGCCGCTGACGCCTACATCCAGCAGGTCGCCGGCACGAGCCCGAGCGACGAGATCGCCAAGGCGAGGGCACTCCTCGATTCCGGCACCATCACGGCCGGGGAGTACGAAGCCATCAAGGCCAAGGCGCTCAGCTGAACCCAGGAGGGCGCGCCCGGTCGGATCGGTCGCGCCCTCCTCGCGCCCATTCGAGTTGTGCACAATTGAATGACGTGCAATGCTATCTTGGTGCCGATGACCGATGAGATGCTCTGCTTCTCCCTGTACTCCGCCGCGCGTGCCACCACACAGGCATACCGGACGCTGCTCGCCCCCTGGGGTCTGACGTATCCGCAGTATCTGGTGCTCGCCGCACTCTGGCTCGACGGCGAGCAGACGATCGGGTCGCTGGGGGCGGTGATGCGCCTGGACTCCGGCACGCTCTCCCCCCTCGTCCGGCGACTCGAGCAGGCCGGACTCGTGACCAGGACACGCGGCCGCGACGACGAGCGTGTGGTGTCGGTGACCCTCACCGACAAAGGCCAGGACCTGCGGGCCGAGGTGGCCCCCATCCACACCACCATCGCGTCGATCTCCGGGCTCCAGGACGAGGAGCATCGCCGTCAGCTCATCGCCGAACTGCACGACATCACCGACCGCCTTCAGAAGACCACGAAAGATCTCGCCGACGCCCACCAGAGCGACCGGCCCTGATCGACACCCCGAGAGAGAACGGAATCGCCATGCGCGCACTCATCCACCCCACCTTCGGCACTCCGGAGGAAGTCCTCCGAGTCGAAGATCGACCTCTTCCGGAGCCCGGCGAAGGCCAGGTCCGTCTGCGGATCGTGCTCTCGCCCATCCACAACCACGACCTGTGGACCGTTCGCGGCACATACGGCTTCAAGCCGGAGCTCCCCGCCGCGTCGGGGACCGAGGCCCTCGGCGTCGTCGACGCGCTCGGTGCCGGAGTCGAGCACCTCGAGGTGGGCCAGCGCGTCGCCACCGGCGGAACCTTCGGCGCCTGGGCCGAGTACATCGTGACCAATGCCGCCGGACTGATCCCGATCCCGGACGGCCTTCCTGACGAGACGGCGGCTCAGCTGGTCTCGATACCCTTCAGCGCGATCACGCTGCTGGACTTCCTCGATGTGCAGGCCGGCGGCTGGATCGTGCAGAACGCCGCGAACGGAGCTGTCGGACGCATGCTCGCTCAGCTCGGCTCAGCGCGTGGAGTGAACGTGCTCGGGCTGGTGCGTCGGACAGCGGGGGTCGACGAGCTCCGCGCACAGGGCATCGACAGGATCGTCGCGACCGATCAGCCCGATTGGAAGGAGCAGGTCGAGGCGATCACCGGAGGTGCGCCGATCACCGCCGGCGTCGATTCCGTCGGTGGTGCATCCGCCGGCCAGGTTCTCTCGCTGCTCGCGGAAGGCGGCACGTTGGTCGCGTTCGGAGCGATGGACTCCCCCACCATGGAGATCGCCTCCTCCGACGTGATCTTCAAGCAGGCCACAGTGAAGGGCTTCTGGGGCAGCAAGGTGATCCCGAGCCTCGATCAGGCCACCCGCAGCGCACTGTTCGGCGAGCTGTTCCAGCGCCTCGCCGACGGCAGCCTGACGTTGCCCGTGGCCGGCATCTTCGACGCCGCCGACATCAGCGCGGCCGTGCGTGCGAGCGACACCCCGGGTCGCGTCGGCAAGGTGCTGCTGCGCTTCTGAGCTGCACGCCGACGAGGGACTTCCGGATGTCGGCGCCCCGGTGCAGAGTGTGGCCATGGAGATCACACTCGGACAGCCCGATGGGCTCGTCGTCAGTCCTGCATTCAGCCATGTGGCTGTCGTCCCGCCAGGGGCGACGACGGTGTACGTCGGCGGCCAGAACGGTGTCGACGTCACCGGAGCCGTCGTCTCGAGCGATGCCGGCGAGCAGTCCGCTCGCGCCGTCGAGAACGCCAGGATCGCCCTCGAGTCCGTGGGTGCAGGGCTCGAAGACGTGATCAGCTGGACGGTGCTGATCCATCAGGACGCGGACCTGCGCGCGGCGTACGGTGCGGTCGCCTCACGGCTGGCGCGGGACGGAGCCCCGCCCCTCGTCACCGCGGCGCTCGTGGCGGGCCTCGGAGTCCCGGGTGCCCTGATCGAGGTGAGCGCGGTCGCGGCCGTGCTCCGCCCCTGAGCGGACGACGCTTCCCTCGATGTCCCGGTGCGGGGTCAGATCCTTCCCCGCACCGGTGTGCGCTCGACGCCGTCGTCCTCGGGCGCCGTCATCTCCGCGCGGACTCCGAGCAGTCGCACCTCTCGCTCCGGATCGAGCGCGCCGGCGAGCGCCGCGGCAACCGCGACGAACTCCGCGCGGTCCGTGGTCGGCGCGGAGAGCTTGCGGCCGAAGGTCTTGGTCTCGAACGGGGCATATCGCACCTTGAGGTGCACGCGGACGACCGGCCGCCCCTCCACCGCGCAGTCGTCGAACGCGTGGGCGGCGAGATCGCGGATCGCCGCATCGACCTGCTCCGGCGTCGTGAGGTTCTCCTGGTACGTCGTCTCCCGGCTGTGGCTTCGCGCAACCCACGGCGTGTCGTCGACGCTGCTCGGGCCGATCCCTGAACCCAGCCCGTGATACCAGACGCCCATCCGCGGTCCGAACTCGGTCACGAGGGTCTGCTCGTCCGCCTCGGCGAGATCTCGCACCGTCGCGATGCCGTGGACCGCGAGACGCTTCTGCACCTTCGGCCCGACACCCCAGAGGTCGCGCGTCGGCTTGTCGCCCATCACCTCGAACCAGTTGTCCGCGGTGAGGCGGAACACACCGCGGGGCTTGCCGAACTCGGTGGCGATCTTCGCCCTGACCCTGTTGTCCCCGATCCCCACCGAGCAGTGCAGCTGTGTCGCCTCGAACACGGCTTCCTGCGCGGACGAGGCCACACCTTCGGGAGAGTCCGTCTGCACCCCGAGGAAGCACTCGTCCCATCCCACCACTTCGAGCACCACGTCCGGCAGCGCACGGAGAGCAGCCATGACCTCGTCGGATGCCCGAGCGTAGGCGTCCCGATCGACCGGGAGGAACACGGCATCGTCCGGCGCCTTCCGCGCCGCGATCTTCAACGGCATGCCCGAGCCGATCCCGAACGCACGGGCTTCGTAGGAAGCGGTCGACACCACCGCCCGCTCGGTCGGATCGCCGCGTCCGCCCACGATCACCGGGCGACCGGCCAGCTCCGGTCTGCGCAGCACCTCCACCGCGGCGATGAACTGATCCATGTCCACGTGCAGCACCCAATCGGCCATGCAACGAGTGTGACCGGTGCCGACGTGGATGTCACCCCTCGATCGTCACCGGATCGCGAGGCCGATCGCGGTGACCACGACAGCGAGCAACGGCAGGGTTCCCTGCATCGCCGCAGCACGCACCTTGGTCCGATCGGAGAGCACGAGCACGAGCGCGGCGGCGAGCATCATCCCGGTTCCGGCGAAGACGAGGGTAAGCCCCGCCGTCTCGGCTCCGACGATCACGAGGCCGATGCCGAGCAGGGCCGTCAGTGCGAGGAAGAGGTTGTAGAAGCCCTGGTTGAAGGCCAGCTGCTTCATCGTGACTGCGTCCGCCTCGCTGGGGACGCCGAAGATCTTCCTCGTCTCCGGCTCGGTCCACCGCAGCGACTCGAGCGCGAAGATGAAGACGTGGAAGGCCGCAGCTGCGGCGGCGAGGACGAGACCGACGATGAGCATGGGCTGATTCTTCCGTTCCCGGGGGCCGGGAGCAAGCCGACAGCACCGGCGCGCACGAACCTCCTCGTCACAGGAGGAAGATCGGAAGAAGTCCCGGGTTGTGTGCGTGTACCAGCACGGCGAACACCACAGCATCGAAGAGCAGGTGCACCGTCACGACATAGGCCAGCGAGTGCGTCCGCACGAAGATGTACCCCTGCAGCAGGGCGAACGGGATCGTCAACAGGGGTCCCCACTCTCGGTAGCCCAGCTCCCACAGGAAGGAGACGAAAACGATGGCCTGCAGGACGTTGGCGAGCAGGTCGGGAAAGTGTCGGCGCAGCAGGGCGAACACGGTGCAGATGAAGAACAGCTCGTCCCAGATGCCCACGGCGCCGACCCCGACGAAGAGACGGGCGATGAGGTCAGGAGTGTCCACGACCGGCCAGTTCTGGTACACCCCGCTGGTGATGAAGTAGAAGGGCAGGATCAGCCACCCCAGCAGGAGCACCGCCACGAGCCACCCCCATTGCAGCCGTCCCCAGCGCTTGTGCGTGCGCCAGGGGAAGCCGATGGCACGGTCTCGATAGACGAACCTCGAGATCAGGTAGGGCACCGCCACCGCGCCGCCCAGGGCGAGCGTGAACCGCAGCATCGCGAGGTTGTCGAGTTCCGCTGCCAGCGGGATGATGCTCACGATCAGCATGCCGATCGCGATCAGCGAGAGATCGCGGGTGAGCGAAGGACGGCGTGGGCTCCCGGCTGGATCCGCGCCCCGCTCACCGCCGCGACGTTCGACGACACGGCGTTCGAGGAGACCGGCGACTGCGATGCCGGCGGCGAGGAGCGTCCAGCCCAGCCACGGGATCTCCAGCACGAAGAATGCCGGAGCAGCGGCGCACACGAGCAGCGCGGGAAGGAGCCCCGTCCTCGACGCCGTGTCGCGCCGCGTGTCGGTCACGCGCGGGTCCTGCGCCGGTACACGAGATCGCGGATATCCCGTCCCTTCGCGATGCCCTTGCGCTCGAACGCGGTCATGACGCGACCGTCGAAGCGTTCGGCCCACTCCCCCTCGAATGCGCGCTCGAACAGCGGATCCGCGTCGAGCACATCGCGCATCTGCAGGGCGTAGTCCTCCCAGTCGGTCGCGAGCCTCAGCAGGCCGCCGTCACGGAGCGCTCGCGCTGCGGCGTCGCCGAATCCCGGTCTCACCAGGCGTCGCTTGGTGTGCTTCTTCTTGTGCCAGGGGTCAGGGAAGAAGATCCACACCTCGCGTGCTGCCGCCTCAGGGAGGAACGATGAGAGGACCTCCGGCGCATTCGCCTCGACGACGCGCAGGTTGCGTGCGCCCTCCCTGTCGGCGTCGAGCATGGTCCTGGCGAGGCCGGCGCGGAACACCTCGACGGCGAGGAAGTCGTCCTCGGGGCGCGACGAGGCCGCGGCCACGATCGCGTGGCCTTGGCCCGATCCGACCTCCACGTAGAGGTCAGCGGTGCGTCCGTACTCGGTCGCAGGATCGAGGCGCGCCTCGGGGTGCACGGAGGTCCAGGCGACGTCACGCGGAACGTCGAGTAGATAGTGCGGGCCGAGCTCGGCGAAGGCGCGCTCCTGCGCGTCGGACATCCGGCCGCTGCGGCGCACGAACGACACCGGCTCGTCTCGGAAGGTACGGGGTTCGGGCATGTTTCCAGGGTAGCCGTCGACGTCCGTCGCTCCGGCGTCCCCGATTCCCGGGCTCAGGCCGTCGGCGCGGTGACGAAGTCGATGAGCTCCTCCACACGGCCCAGCAGCGCCGGTTCCAGGTCCCGGTAGGTCGTGACCTTGGAGAGGATGTGCTGCCACGCGCGCGCGATGTCGGCCTGCGTCTCGTGCGGCCAGCCGAAGGCACGGCAGATGCCGACCTTCCACTCGATGCCGCGCGGGATCTCCGGCCACTTCGCGATGCCGAGGGCCCGAGGCGTCACACACTGCCAGACATCGACGAACGGGTGGCCGACGATGCGCAGATGGCGTCCGTGCGGGCCCCGGGCGACCTCGTCGGCGATGCGCGATTCCTTCGAGCCAGGGACGAGGTGGTCGACGAGCACGCCGTACCGCCGAGTCGCGCTGGGTGGCTCTGCGGCCAGCAGGTCGTCGAGCAGGTCGACGCCCTGGAGGAACTCGACGACGACGCCCTCGACCCGCAGGTCGGCACCCCACACCTTCTCGACGAGTTCGGCATCGTGCTTGCCCTCGACGAGGATTCGGCTGGGCAGAGCGACGCGGGCGCGCTGATCGGCCACCACGAACGATCCGGATGCCGTGCGCCGCCGCCCTTGATCGGCAGCACCGGGCACGATCAGCCTCACGGGTGCGCCGTCGATGAGGAACCCTCCGCCGAGGGGGAACAACCGCCGACGGCCCACGCGGTCCTCCAACTCGACGTTGCCGCCCTGGACACGTGTGACCGCACCGCAGAAGCCGTCGTCGGCGACCTCGACCACGAGATCCGGCTCGGCCGCGACCTGGGGCACCTTCTTCGCGCCGCGCTCGCGCCAGCCCGCCGCGAGCACGTCGGAACCGTAGATGTCGTCCATGCCTTCCAGCGTATGTGCCTCCGCTGAGGGCGAACGGCGAACCCGTGTCGAGTGCTGTCGCGTGTCGGGCCCAGTGCATAGACTCGTGGCATGGGGCTCGGCTGCCGGTCGGAGGGAACACGATGACGAAACGGTGGCTCACGCTGGCCGCACTCGCTCTCGCCGTTGTCGCCGGTGCGTTCAGCACCTCCGCAGCATCCGCGACCGATCCCGTCACGCTCGATGCCGGATACGTCACCGACCAGGCCGGAGTGCTCAGTGCCGACGAAG
>NZ_LSJW01000326.1:0-13031 GCF_001557335.1 Microbacterium sp. CCH5-D1 | reverse complement strand
CCTCCCCTCTCCCCGACCTCTGGATGTACGGGCTGATCGCCCTCGTGACGTCTCTCGCCGCGCTGGTCATCGGCCAGCTCGTCTTCCGCCGACTGGAGGGCCGTTTTGCCCAAGATCTCTGAGCCCCTGACACAGACACTGCCCCGCGTCGTGATCGACGACGTGCACAAGACCTTCAAGCTTCGTCACACGCATTCGATCAAGGAGACAGCCCTCGCTGCCATCCGCCGTAAGCCGCTCACGACGAACTTCCACGCCCTCGACGGAGTGTCGTTCGAGATCGGCGAGGGCGAGTCGGTCGCGCTCCTCGGATTCAACGGCTCCGGCAAATCCACCATGCTCAAGCTGATCTCCGGAGTGCTCGAGCCCGACACCGGCACCGCCCTCACGCGTGGTCGAGTAGCCGGACTCATCGAGGTCGGCGCCGGGTTCCACCCCGATCTCTCCGGCAGGGAGAACATCTTCCTGAATGCCGCGATTCTCGGCATGAGCAAGAAGGAGACCGAGGCTCGCTACGACGAGATCGTCGCCTTCAGCGAGATCGAGAAGTTCATCGACACCGAGGTCAAGCACTACTCCTCCGGGATGTTCCTGCGCCTGGCCTTCTCCGTGGCGATCCACACCGAGATGGATGTGCTCCTCATCGACGAGATCCTCTCGGTGGGCGACGAGCCTTTCCAGAAGAAGTGCCTCGCCCGCGTCCGAGAGCTGCACGCGCAGGGGAAGACCCTCGTCGTCGTGAGCCACGACCTCAACATGGTGTCGAATCTCTGCGAGCGCGGCATCCTGCTCAAGGGCGGGAAGGTGCACTTCGACGGTCCGAGCAAGGACGCCGTCGAACTGATGCGAGCCTGATTCAGAGGTCCGCGTGCAGTCCCCAGAGGCGTTCGGCTGAACTCGCCCAGGAGAAGGCTCGCGACCGATCGGACGCGAGCACCTTGAGGCGTTCGGCGGATCCGCCTGCCGCATCCTCGACCGCCTCCGCGATCGCATCGACGGGGACGATCCGCCCGCCGTCAGAGATGACATCACGATGCGAACCGCTGTCGACGGCGACGACCGGCAGTCCCAGCGTCATCGCCTCCACGGCACGCCAGGGCCACCCTGCCGTGGCGTCGGCGGCCACATACGCAGAGGCACCCTCGAGGACACCAGCACGGTCTTCGGCCGAGAGGGCGCCTCGCACATGCACGCGGCGCTCCGGGAGTCCCGACGCGGAGGCCGCCTCCACGTAGCGGGGCTCGGATCCCTCCGGTGCATCGATGACGATGGCATCGAGACCGGCCGCCACCGCTCCGCGGAAGCCTTCCGCCGCTTCGGCGACAGACCCTGTGAGCACCAGATACCCGCCGGTAGGCGACAGTACACCGCGGGGAGCGGCTCCCTCGCCGGCACCGCCGAAACCCTGCGGCGGTGCACCTGCGATCACGCGGATGCGGTCGCCGAGCTTCGCGAGCTCGGCGAGTCTCTCGGCGACGGCATGAGAGGGCACCACCACGGCGTCGGCGTGTCTCACGGCACGCCTGAGCATGCCGCGCTGCCACGCGACGGCCCCCTTGGACAACTGCTCCGGAGCGTCCCAGGCACGCAGATCCCACACCGTGACGGTCGTCTGATCGTTGTCGTGAAGCCGGTCGTGTCGGACGAGCGGTGCCATCAGGGTCGGCGAGTGGATGAGCCCTCCGCCGACACCGGGGGCGATGCCGAGCTGCCAGGCCGCGGCGAGCTCACGCCGGCCCATGGCGAGCGTGCGCACGTCGGCGATCCCCGCCACCGGCACGGAAGCACCTGCGGGGACGATCGCATCGACCGCGCATCCCGACGGCGCCGTGGCGACCAGACCGCCGACCAGCCCGACCGCTGCCTCGGCGTGGTCGGGATCGACGACGCTCGCGAGCTGATCCAGAACAACGCGTAGCCGAGCACCCATGGCCCCAGGCTATCCTCGCCATACCTCTCCCCCGCGGAGCACACAGCCGGAGACGCGCGAATGTCAGCGTTCGCACAGTTTCCGCCCACCACGGCAGCAGAGGTTCGTGCTTGAATGCTCGAGTGAGCGATGGTCGACTTCCCGTCCGACGCCGATGGATCGGGTGGACCGTCGGCGTTCTTCTGTCCCTTCTGGTCGTCGCGATCGGCTGGGTCGCCATCCGAGGGTTCGGCGCGGTGAGCGATCTTCAGCAGGTGGCCAAAGGCAGCGCGCAGCTGAAGGCGGCGATCGCGGCCGGTGACCTCGACGCAGCCAAGCCCCTCGCCAGGAGCATCGCGCACAATGCGGACTCCGCGCACGACCTCACCTCCGACCCGGTCTGGCACGCGTTCGGAGCACTGCCATGGGTCGGCCCCAACTTCAGTGCCGTCAGCGACATCGCCGAGATCGCCGACGACGTGTCATCCGACGCGCTGACGCCGCTCCTCGACGTGGCGGCGGACTTCGATCTGGCGAGCCTCGGCTTCACCGGCGGCTCCATCGACCTCGCACCGTTCGCAGAGATCGCAGGCCCCCTGGGAACCGCCGAGACCGCGCTCACGGCCGCGCAGCAGCAGGCACGTCGCATCGACGCCGATGCGACGCTCCCCCCGCTCGCCGATGCCATCCGCACGATGCGTTCCTCCGTCACCGAAGCCGCGACGGTGGTCGGCTCGCTGCACGGTGCTGCCGTGCTGCTGCCGACCATGCTCGGCGGCGAAGGCCCTCGTACCTACGTGCTCGCGATGCAGAACAATGCGGAACTGCGCTCCTCGGGGGGAATCATCGGGGCGATCGCGCTGCTGCACGCCGAGAACGGAAGGATCACCCTCCAGACTCAGGCATCGACTCGCGACTTCCCCCCGCTCGATACGGCCCTGCCGCTCAGCGACTCGACGACCGCCCTGTTCGAGGACCGTCCAGGTCGCTATCTGCAGAACATCACGAGCATCCCGGACTTCCGCGAAGCAGGTGCCGCGATCGCCACACGGTGGCAGGGCCGATTCGGCGGAACCGTCGACGGTGTCGTCGCCGTCGACGCGGTCGTGGCGAAGCACCTGCTCGCTGCCACCGGCGACCTCACGTTCGGACCTTTCACGGCGAGCTCCGACAACGTCACCGACATCCTTCTCTCGCAGATCTACGCCGCAGTCCCCGACCCCGCGGTGCAGGACGAGATCTTCGCGCAGGCCGCAGGGGCGTTGTTCGGCGCTGCGCTCTCCGGCGCAGAGCCACGAGCTCTGCTGGGAGCACTCGCGGACTCCGCGGCGGAAGGACGCATCCGCATCTGGAGTGCTCACGAAGATGAGGAGGCCGTGCTCGCCGACTCCGACCTCGGCGGCACGATCCCCGCGGACACCGGCGATGCGACCTACGTCGGCGTGCTGATCAACGACACGACCGGCGGGAAGATGGACTACTACACCAGGGCGTCCCTCTCGACGTCGGTCGGCACCTGCCAGGGCCAGCCGACGACCCAGGTGCGCGTGACGTGGACCAACACCGCGCCCGCCGACGCCGCCACCTCGTTGCCCACCTACGTCACGGCCGACGGCTTCTACGGCGTGCCCGCCGGCACGGTGCGGACCCTGATCGCCGTGTACGGCCCGGAAGGAGCGACGCCTTCGCACATCGATCGTGACGGAGCGGAAGAGGGCGTTCAGACCGCGATGATCGGCGACCGCTCGGCGGTTCAGCACGAGGTGTCACTCGCGCCTGGCGAGTCGACGACGATCACCGTCGAGTTCCAGGGCACGGGTGCAGGGCAGAGACTCACCGAGGTGCTGCACACCCCCCTCATCGACACCCCCGAGGTGACACGGGAACCGCTGCGATGCGCTTCGTGACTTTCGCCGCCCGATAGGGTATCGTCGACTCACTGGGGAATATCTGGCGTCTGTCATCCTGCCGTGGGGGCAGGAAGACGCCACGCAGTTGGATGCAGGGGTGTGTCCAAAGGCGATTCCGCGTGAAATTCTGGGGAGAAATCATGCTGAAGAAACTGGCTGCCATCAGCCTTGCCGCCGGCGCGCTCGTCTTCGTCGCGCCAACCGTGGCCACCGCTGCGCCGACTGCACCTGTCGCGTCGTCCGATTCCTATCCGACGCCTCCCGGCGCCAAGGTCGGCGACCCCATCATCGACATCTGCGAAGCGTCGACGATCGTGTTCGGTCCCGGCTACTTCGTTCCGTCCGAGAACGTCACCGTGGCGGTGTCCGGCTACAACGCCGCGAAGGCTGCGATCTCGGGCAACACCGCGGCCGCTGACGGGAGCATGACGCTCACGTTCCGCCCGCCGTCCGACGGCGAAGGCTCCTACGCGGTCGCCTTCAACGGCTCGCGCTCGTACACCGCGACCATCACCGTGTCGCACGGACACGATGCCGCGGCCAGCTGCGACCACGATCCCGGCGTCGCGGCTGCGGGCTCCGAGCTTCCCCTCACCGGGGGCGGCATCGAGCTGGCCCTGACCGGTGGAGACGTGTCGCCGTGGATCCTCGGCGGCGGAGCAGCAGCTCTGGTGGCCGGCGGAGCCCTCGTCGCAATGGGAGCCTCGCGCCGCAAGCGCGCCTAGGTCCGGCTGCCGCCTCGTGCGGTGGTCGACTGGACGACGGTGATCCCTCCCCCTCCGATCACCGTCGTCTGGTGCATCCGGCGGAAAGTCGCCGGAAGCCCACGGCTGTCCTCCTCCGGGAGGCGGTCGTGGGCTTTGTCGCGCGTGCGCTCAGGAGCGCCGGTGCCGACGGTGCCCGGGTACACGGCTTCGCCCTGGCCGTCGTGGGAAGTCCAGCACGCCTCGCCCGGGACTCTCGATCAGGGCTCGGGCGTCGGCGTCGCCGTCGGGGGGTGCAGCTTCTGCTGGATCATGTCGCGGATGAACGCGTAGTCCGGCTGGTGCTCGTCGACGCCAGAATCGGGCGTGAGCTCGATCGTGGTGACCGGCTGCTCCTTCGCCTTCAGCATCAGGTCGAAGAACTCGGGCAGCTTGTCGGAGGGAAGGTCGGTGCTGATCAACGCCGTACCCGCCGCTGCCACTTCGTTGAAACGTGTGAGCACCGTCTGCGGGGTGAACTGCGCGAGAATGGCCGCCTGCAGTTCCCGCTGACGCTTCATCCGATCCCAGTCGCTGGTGGTGTACCGCGAGCGGGCGTACCACTGCGCCGTGTCGCCATCCATGCGCTGCTTGCCGGGCTCGATCCACCCGATGGCCCACTCGTTCACATCGCTGCCCGTCCACCCCTCGGGCGGACCGCCCTTGGGCAGGCGCTCCGTGACGTTGATCTCGACCCCACCCAGCGCGTCGACGAGCTCAGCGAACCCGTGCATGTCGACGAACACGTAGTACGGGATCTCGATCCCGAGGACTCCCTCTGCGGCGTCCTTGGTGGCCTCGATGCCCGGTTCCGAGCCTTTGGCGACGGCGTCGGGGTAGAGCCCCTTGCCGCCGTCCTCCCGGCAGACCTCAGCGGCGTTGCGTACGTGGTTCATCCACCCGTTCCAACCGCAGGTCGAGGAGCCATGCCCCTCGAAACCGTCGGGATACAGCTCCTGCATCGGGCTGCCGTCGCTGAACGGTGCGTTCGGGAGTTCTCGCGGGATGCCGGTGATCGTCACGGCACCGGTGTCGGCATTCACCGAGACCACAGAGATGCTGTCGAAGCGCATCGAGTCACGGCCGTCGCCGCTGTCCGCTCCGAGGAGGAGGATGTTGTAATAGCCGTCGCTGGGCGCGACGCTGGGGCCGCTCTGACCGAAGATCGATCCGATGGTGTTGCGGACGGACCCCACGGCCGTGGCCGCATAAGCTGCCCCGCCGCCCACGAGTCCCAGGAGGACCAGCGCGACGACCGGGATGGCGAGCCGGGACAGGGTGGGCAGCTTGACGAGCCTCACCATGCGCAACGTGTCGAACGTCAGCACCGCCCAGAGCACGACGTAGCCGACGAGCAGCGCCTGCACGAGTGTCAGGACCACGGTGGAGAAGAATCCCCCACCGATCGTGAGCCACAGCAGGACGGGACGGGCGAACAGGGCGAGCGCCACCGTGACGATCGCGAGGAACCAGGCGAGCAGGGTGGCGCCGAGCCCGAATCGACCGAGTCGCCGATTGCCCGCGACGACCTGCGCCGAGCCCGGCACCAGGAGGTTCATCACGAGCAGCCACCAGCCGCGCTTGGTCATCACGCCGGGGTCGGCGGAGTCCGGGTGCCGTAGCGGCCGGGTCTCGATGAGCGGGCGCTGTGATGCGCGCGGAGGCGCAAGGGTCACAGCGAGCCCTTCAACCGTTCGTTCTTCTCCTCGACCTGCGCCTCGAGGTCGCGGGCATACTGCTCGACGCGATCCGCGAGCGCGACATCCGAGGTCCCGAGGATGCGTGCGGCGAGCAGACCGGCGTTGCGGGCTCCGCCGATGGAGACCGTCGCCACCGGGATGCCTGCGGGCATCTGCACGATGGACAGGAGCGAGTCCATGCCGTCGAGGAAGGCGAGCGGCACCGGCACTCCCACCACGGGCAGCGGCGTCATCGAAGCGAGCATCCCGGGAAGGTGAGCAGCTCCCCCGGCACCGGCGATGATGACGCGGATGCCGCGGGAGCGTGCTTCGCGCGCGTACGACATGAGCTTGTCGGGGGTCCGGTGCGCCGACACCACCTCGACCTCGTGCGGTACTCCGAAGTCCGTGAGGGCCTGAGATGCGTCGCTCATCACGCGCCAGTCGGAGTCGGATCCCATCACGACGCCGACGAGAGGTGCGGCGGAGGAGTGCAGTGGCTCAGTCACCAGATCAGGGTACGGTCTGGTGCTGTGAGATTCCCCGAACGGCACACCTCTGATCCCGCATGTTTCCGGGAGTCGGCCCTGCCGGTCGCTGATCAGTTGAAGTGGGCGGCGACGGCTCGCGCGACGTAGACCGCATCGTCGAGGTCCGCATCAGCGACGTTCACGTGACCGACCTTGCGGCCGGGCCTCGGAGCCTTCCCGTACGTGTGGATCTTCGCCTGCGGGTGCTCAGCCATCGCCGCACCGAACCGCTCCTCGATGGTGCCCTCAGCCGGTCCCCCGAGGATGTTCACCATGACGGACCAGGGCGCCCGCGGTGCAGTGCTGCCGAGCGGAAGGTCGGCGACTGCACGCAGGTGCTGTTCGAACTGGCCGGTGACGGCACCATCCTGGCTCCAGTGCCCGCTGTTGTGCGGACGCATCGCGAGCTCGTTCACGAGGATTCGCTCGTCGTCGGTCTCGAACAGTTCGACCGCGAGCATCCCGGTCACCCCCAGCCCCTCGGCGATGGCGCGACCGATCCCCTCGGCGACCTCCGCGAGTCGTTCCGTCGCAGCGGGAGCGGGAGCGATGACCTCGGCGCACACGCCATCACGCTGCACCGTCTCGACCACCGGATACGCGACCATCTCGCCACCGGCGCGACGCGCGACCTGCTGCGCGAGCTCACGCACGAACGGGACGAGTTCCTCGACGAGGAGCGCGTCACCTTCGGCGAGCGCCACCAGCCAGTCCTGCGCCTCCGCGGCCGCACGCACGACGCGCACACCCTTGCCGTCGTACCCGCCGCGTGGCGTCTTCACCACACCGGCGCCTCCGTGCTCGTCCAGGAAGGCTTGGAGTTCGGG
This sequence comes from Microbacterium sp. CCH5-D1, assembly GCF_001557335.1. NCBI lineage: Bacteria > Bacillati > Actinomycetota > Actinomycetes > Micrococcales > Microbacteriaceae > Microbacterium > Microbacterium sp. CCH5-D1. The sequence goes on along the minus strand of NZ_LSJW01000326.1, from coordinate 5,433 downwards.
CTCCGTGCGCACCACAGCCCATTCGGGCTGAGGCACTCCGAGTTCCGCGAGGCGCCTGCGCATCACGATCTTGTCCTGGGCGTACTGCAGCGCGTCCGGTCCGGGGTGGACGACCACACCGCCGTCGACCAGCTGACGAAGGACATCCTGCGGAACGTGCTCGTGGTCGAAGGTGACGACGTCGACATCGGCCGCGAATGCGCGCACGGTCTCCAGATCGCGATAGTCGCCGACGGCCGTGGCCGCGAGCCCGGCGGACATCCCCTCATCCTCGGCGAGCACTCGCAGATCGAGTCCGAGCTCGACCGCCGGAGCGATCATCATCCGTGCCAGCTGTCCTCCGCCGATCACGCCCACACGCAGCGCCATGTGCCGCCTCCATTCGTCCTTCCCATTCTCGCTCACCGATCATGGCGCGCACGACAGGTTGCGGATATGGCGGCGCGATGGTGCAGCTCTACCGTGCACCTGTACGGTGCACCCGCCGCGGTCGACTCGCGGTTCAGTCGCCGACGGCCTGTGCGTCGCGATGGGCGAGGATCTGCCCGACCTCGATCTGGTCTGCGAGCGTCTCGTGCACGAGGGTCACGTTGGGGACGTTGGGCAGTCGGAGGGGAGCATCGACACCGTTCGAGAGGATGATGGTTCCCGAGCCCCACAGGCGCTGTAGCGGACCGCGACGCACGGCGATGGTGTAGCCGCGCGCATGGGACATCTCATGACGACTCCGGGCTCCGAGCCCCTGACGGGCGATGACCCGTCTGGTGGTGACCGTGGTGGTCCGGGAGTACCAGATGATGAACGGCAGCACGACGGCGAAGAGCACCAACGCCCCGGCGGCGGCGAGGAGCATCCAGTCCGCGAACCCCTCCGGCAGGTTGCCGAAGAAGTAGCCCGTGGCCCCGAACGCCGCGATGAGCACGACGGCAGACCAGAACAGACGCCGCGCGTGGCTCCGGAAGCGCGCGATCAGCAACTCCTCCGAAGGCGTTCCGGGCGGCGGCATCAGAGGCCGTCCACCGAGCGTCACAGGCTGGGTCACCCCACCATTGTGCCTGTGATCTGCGACAAAGCCGTCTGTGCGACGGCGTGTCAGCTTCCGGCAGGCCGCACGTGCACGACGTCACCGGCCGAGACAGCATGTTCCCGGCCGTCCGACACGACGAGAAGACGGCCTTCCGCGTCGATCGACGACGCCACGCCCTCCAGTACCGCTCCGGCAGGCATCGACACCCGCACCGCCTGTCCGATGGTCGCGCACAGCGCCGAGACGACACCGTGCAGACCGCTCGCGACCGCGTCCTCCGAAGCGGTGAGCGCGGCCAGATGGCGGTCGAGCGTCTCCAGGTATACCGACAGCAGCAGGTCCTCGTCCACGGCAGCGCCCAGCGCGGCGAACGACGTCGCGGTGGGCAGAGGAAGCTGCTCGCGTGTCATCTCCGTGTTGACCCCGGCACCCACCACCACCGCGTCCGCGGTCGCCTCCGCGAGGATGCCGCAGATCTTGTGCGCGTCGACGAGCACATCGTTCGGCCACTTCATGGAGACGTCGTGACCGGGAAGCTGCGCGCCGATCGCCTTCACCATCGCGGCGCCGGCGGCGAGTGGAATCCACCCGCGCGCCGTGGGCTCCGCCGGCAGTGTCCGCAACAGCACCGAGACGGCGAGCGCCGAGCCGGCTGGAGCGACCCAGGTGCGGTCGAGACGGCCACGTCCAGCACGCTGATCGCGGGTCACCAGAGTCGCCAGGTGCGGCCACCCCTCGACCTCAGCAGCGTGCGCCCGCAGGTCGGCGTTCGTGGAACCGGTGTGATCCACCTGCACGAAGCGGGGCACGATCGCGCTCGACTGCGGGAACCGCATGCTCAGGCGTCCTCGTCTTCGGCTTCTTCGTCGTCATCGTCCTCGTCGTCACGGACGCTCCCGACCTCGCGGGAATGCCAGTGCTCCCACTCCTGCATCAGGCGTTCGACAGCGGCATGGAACTTCGCCGTCGCCACCCCCTGCGTGGTGTCGCCGAAGTAGTGCTGCACCCACATCCGGAGTCGGGCGATCGCCGCCTCGTCGGCCCGGACCCTCTCGACCTCCGCCACGATATCGTCGGCACCCTCGACGGTGAGCCACTCGCAGTCCGACAGGTAGCCCTGCGTGTCGATCGACGCCTGCTCGTCGGCCGGCCGGGTGATCATGAGGGGCTTCCCCGCCGCGAGCCTGTCGTAGACCATGGCGGAGATGTCGACGATCGCGACATCGGCGGCCGTGAGCTGCCAGCCGAGTTCGGGGGCGGCGTCATAGACGTGATGAGCGGTAGCGTCGGCGGCGTTCGCAGCCTCGATGGCCGCCACGATGCGCCGATGCGCCGCACCGTACTCCTCGTCGACCACCCCGCTGCGCGGGTGGGGACGGTAGATCACGCGGTGCGCGCCGGTCGCCAGCAGTCGGTTCACGAGGCTCTCGCCGTGCGAGGCGATGGAGCCGTAGTGGGCACTGGGACGATCGCCCTCCCACGTGGGGGCGTACAGCACGACGGTGCGCTCGTCCGGCGTGTAGGGAAGGGTCCCGGAGTAGTGATCCGCCTGCGGACGGCCGATCTCGATCGTGCGGCGGTCGACGTCGTAATCCCACAGTGTGCGTGAGAGCCGATCCCGCGCAGCCTGACCGGCGACGAAGGCATAGTCGTACGCCTTGTACTGGTTCGTCGTCATGTACATCTTGTCGGACTCGCCGTGATTGATGAAGACGTGCCAGCGCCGTCCGTAGCGGAACATCTGGAAGTTGCGGGTGTTCTGGTTCACGTAGAGCACGACACGGATGTCCTGCGTCGCGATGAAGCGCTCCAGATCACGCACCGTCGGCACGAACGCCACCGGTGGCGAGTCCTCCTCGAGCAGCTTCTCGGCCCCGGTCGCCTGCCGGGAGAGCACCACGACGGGCCAGCGCTTCGAGAGCTCGATGAGCGGGCGGTACCACTGGCGCATCTGGTACATGTTCACGGCGCCGTCGGCGAAGTAGACCGCGACCTTGAAGTGACCGGCGGGAAGCGGTTCCTGCTCCGCGAGGTGCCGCCGCACGCGCTGCACCGCCGAGCGTGACGCGAGCGCCCGCTTCAGCAGACGGTATGCCTTCTTCGCGTCAGACAGTGCACCCATCCCTCCAGGATAGTTCGTCCTGATCGTGCCCACCGGCGTAGGTCGCCGCGTCCAGCTGACCGAGGAGCGCCGTTCCCGCGCCCCTCAGGGAACGTCCGTCGGCGCCGTGCCATGATCGTCATGTGTCCGCATCCGAATTCCCCGCTCCCCCTTCAGGGGTGTCCTTCGTGATGCCGGTGCTCAACGAGCGCGCCTACCTCGAGCATGCGATCGCCTCGGTGCTCGCGCAGGACGTCGATGCGCCGACGGAGCTGGTGCTCGCGCTGGGACCGTCGACGGACGGCACCACAGAGCTCGCACGCCGACTCGCCGAAGCAGATGACCGGATCCGGTTGGTCGAAAACCCCGCCGCGCACATCCCGGTGGGCCTGAACGCCGCCATCCGCGCGAGTCGCTATGACACGATCGTGCGCGTCGACGCGCACTCCGAGCTCTCCCCCGGCTACGCCGCCCGCGCGATGGAGACCCTGGAGCGGACCGGGTCGGCGAATGTCGGCGGGGTGATGCACGCCGAAGGGCGCACCCCGTTCCAGAAGGCGGTCGCGCGGCTCTACAACTCCCCGGTCGGACTCGGCGGCGGCGCCTACCACGGGAGCGCGCACGAAGGTGAGGCGCAGTCGGCCTACCTCGGTGTGATGCGACGCGAGGTGCTCGACGAGGTCGGCCTGTTCGACGACTCGATCCGACGAGGCGAGGACTGGGAACTCAACCTGAGGATCCGTCAGGCCGGACACCGCGTGTGGTTCGACCCCGCCCTCTCTGTGACCTACTGGCCGCGGGAGAGCTGGCTGCGCCTGGCTCGACAGTTCCGGGCGACAGGCGCCTGGAGGGGTGAGCTCGTACGCCGATTCGGCAGGAGCAACGGAATCCGCTACTTCGCTCCCCCGGCGCTGGTCGTGGTCATCGCTCTCGCGGTCGTCCTCGCTGTGCTGCAGGTGACGGGGGTGCTCGCCGGAGCAGCCTCCCTCGTCGCGTCGATCCTCGTCTACGGACCGCTCGCGCTGTACCTTCTTCTCGTCCTCGGGGTCGCTCTCGCACCAGGCGGCGGCGGCTTCCGCCAACGACTCTGGACGATCCTGGTGCTCCCGACCATGCACGTCTCGTGGGGACTGGGCTTCCTCGGCGGGGTCCTGCGCGGCGCCCGCGACACCGTGGATGCCTCGCGTCTCGGCACCCGCAACACGCCTCTTCCCTGAGCCGGCGGCAGACACCAGCCCACACCACCGGCGCTATCAGCGCGTGACGAACCCCAGATCGAGGATCCGGTCGACCACGCGCTCGGCGGCGTGACCGTCGTCGCGCGAGTTGAACTGCCTCCGCCAGGCGGCGTACCGCGCCGCGTAGACGGCGTCGTGCCCTGAATCGGCGAGAGCGGCGGTGAGCTCCTCCTGCGTGCGCACGAGCGGCCCTGGTGCCCTCTCGGCGAGATCGAAGTAGAAGCCCCGCAGCTGTCCGCGGTAGTGATCGATATCGGGAACCAGGAAGTACATGGGCTTGCCGGTCACGCTGAAGTCGAACATGACAGAGGAGTAGTCGGTGATCAGTGCGTCGGCGGCGAGGAGCAGCCGCGCGGTCTCCGGGTACCCGGTCACGTCGATGACACGCGCACCTGCGCGGTCCCGCCCCTGCTCCAGGGTGCGCGAGTGCCCGCGGACGAGGACAACGGCGTCGGCCTCGCGTGCCAGCAGCTCAGCGTCGATGAAGTCCACCATCTCCGCGCGGTCGTCCCGCCACGTCGGCGCGTAGAGGAGCACACGCTCATCCGCCCCGATACCCAACGATGCGCGGACCGCGACGGGATCCCCCGTGGTGAGCGCGTCGTTCCGCGGGTAGCCCTCCACCCAGATCGGGCGTCCGAAGAAGGCGTAGGCCTTGCGGAGGATGCGTTCGGAATAGGTGTTCTGCGCCAGCAGGACGTCCCAACGCCGTGACTCCTTCACGACGGCGGCCATGCGCCGCGGGTCGAAGCCGGGGCGGTGCAGGGCCAGTCGCTTGAGCGGCGTGCCGTGCCATGTCTGGAGCACTTTCTGTCCCGGCTTGCGTGCGAAACGTCGGCGCAGCCAGTCGTTCACCACGAGCAGCCGGGCCGCCCCGCGAGCGTGCCACCACTGCGGACTGCCCTCGACGACGGCGATCGCTCCTTCCGGGACCTCGACGGAGAGGTCGACGACGCTCCAGTACCGGCGCACCTCTGGAGCACGCGCCGCGAGTTCGCGATCGATGGCCCGCGGGTTGCAGCCGACGCTGCGGCCGTAGAAGCTCTCGAAGAACACCGCGTTCTCGG
>NZ_LSJW01000325.1:0-7230 GCF_001557335.1 Microbacterium sp. CCH5-D1 | reverse complement strand
CCCGCCGGTCGAGCACAAGGCATACCTGCACCGTTCCGGCCGCACAGCCCGCGCCGGTGCTGCCGGAACCGTCGTCACGGTCGTGCTCCCTGAGCAGCGCCGCGACGTCAAGGATCTTCTGCGCAAGGCCGCCATCACGGCGCCGCTCGAGGACGTCACCGCCGCTGCGGTCGCCGAGCTCGTCCCCGAGCGCGCGCCGCACGTGCGCCCGGCACCGGTGCAGGCACCGCAGCAGCAGCAGCAGCAGCGTCAGTCCTCGAAGCAGCGTCCGGCCGGCGGCGAGAGGAACAGCGCGGCCAACCCGCCGTCGCGTCGCCGTCGTCGCCCCCGTCCCGGCGCAGGCCAGGGTGGCGGGTACTCCACGCAGAGCGGTCAGTCCCGCCAGGGCGGTCGCGGCTCGCAGGGTCGCTGACCCCGCTGCACGGCGAAGAAGAATGCGCCCCTTCCGCTACGGCGGGAGGGGCGCTTTCTCGTCACGCGCTCAGCGCGTGGGGAACTGACGTTCCGGCGATCCTGTGTACAGCTGCTGCGGACGACCGATCTTCGTCTGGGGGTCGAGCTGCAGCTCGCGCCACTGCGCCAGCCAGCCGGGCAGGCGTCCGATCGCGAACAGCACGGTGAACATCCGCGTGGGGAAGCCCATCGCCTTGTAGATGACCCCGGTGTAGAAGTCGACGTTCGGGTAGAGACGGCGCTCACGGAAGTAGTCGTCGGCCAGCGCCAGCTCTTCGAGCTCCTTGGCGAGGTCGAGGAGCGGATCGGTGACGCCCAGCGACGAGAGCACCTCGTCGGCCGCGTCCTTGACGAGCTTGGCGCGGGGGTCGTAGTTCTTGTAGACCCGGTGCCCGAAGCCCATCAGCTTCACGCCCTCTTCCTTGTTCTTCACCCGCTCGACGAAGCGCGAGACGCTCTGCCCGGAGTCGCGGATCTGACCGAGCATGGTCAGCACGGCCTCGTTCGCCCCGCCGTGGAGCGGACCGGAGAGAGCCTGGATACCGGCGGACACGGATGCGAACTGGTTGGCTCCGGTCGAACCGACCAGGCGGACCGTGGACGTCGACGCGTTCTGCTCGTGGTCTTCGTGCAGGATGAGGAGCAGCTCGAGAGCCTTCGACATCACCGGGTTGACCTCGTACTCCTCGCTGTGCACGCCGAAGTTCAGCTTCAGGAAGTTGTCCACGAAGCTCAGGGAGTTGTCGGGGTACAGGAAGGCCTGGCCGACGCTCTTCTTGTGCGCGTAGGCCGCGATCACGGGGAGCTTCGCGAGCATGCGCACCATGTTCAGCTCGACGTGCTCCGGGTTGTGCGGGTCGGTCTGACCCTCGTAGTAGGTCGAGAGCGCCGCGACCGCCGAGGACAGCACCGACATCGGGTGCGCCGTGTGCGGAAGCGCCGAGAAGAAGCGCTTGAGGTCTTCGTGCAGGAGGGTGTGCCGGCGGATCTTCTCGTCGAACTCCGCCAGCTCGGAGGCGGAGGGCAGGTCGCCGTAGATGAGGAGCCACGCGACCTCGAGGTAGCTCGTCGAACCCGCGAGCTGCTCGATCGGATATCCGCGGTACCGCAGGATGCCCTTGTCGCCGTCGATGAACGTGATCTCCGACTTCGTCGACGCCGTGTTGACGAAACCGTAGTCCAGGCCGGTGTAGCCCGTCTGTCGCGTCAACGTCGAGAAATCGATGCTGTCGTGCCCCGCCGTGCCGCGCAGCACCGGGAATTCAGCGGTCGTGTCGCCGATCGTCAGCTTCGCCGTCTGGTCTGCCGCTGCACTCACGCGGACCTCCTCGTAGTGTCCGCCCCCGCTCGTCGCGGTGGGTTCGAACAAGATCTTGATCAAGCCTGAACTGGCGATCTCACGGCGCTCAGGCGCCAGGTCGGGTCACGACCGAATCGCCTTTACAGCCTAGTAGTCGCACAGGCCTACTGTGACATCCACCAAAGGGACGCCCCCTCCGAGGAGGGAATCTACATGTCGGCCACAGTGAGACGGCGCGCGGCCTCGGCCACATGAGCCGTCGATGCGGTGAGGGCCAGGCGGACATGCTGCCCGGAGTCACCGCCGTAGAACGGACCCGGACCGGCCAGGATGCCCAGATCGGCCAGTCGTCCCATCGATTCCCAGGAGTCGCGCCCCTCGGTCGCCCAGAGGTAGAGCCCGGCCTCCGAACCGTCGATGCGGAAGCCTGCGGCCTCCAACGCGGGACGCAGGGCATCGCGGCGGGTGCGGTAGAGAGCCTTCTGGACGGCGACGTGCTCGTCGTCCGCGAGCGCCACCGCCATCGCGTGCTGCACCGGTGCCGGGGGCATCAGCCCGAGATGCTTGCGGGCAGTGAGAAGCTCGCCGACGACACGAGCGCACCCGGCCACGAACGCCGCACGGTAGCCGGCGAGGTTCGACTGCTTGCTCAGCGAGTAGACACTGAGCAGGTTCGCACGACTTCCGCCCGTCACCCGCGGGTCGAGGACCGACGGGATCGACTCGGTCGCCCAGACGCCGTCCCAGCCCAGCTCGGCATAGCACTCGTCGCTCGCGAGCACGGCACCGAGCTCACGAGCACGACGCACGGCAGAGGCGAGCTCATCGACGGTCCAGGTGCGTCCGTCCGGGTTGCCCGGGGTGTTGATCCAGATGAGCTTGGTGCCCTCCGGCCAGTCGGCGGGATCGTCCGCGGGAAGGGGCGTCGCTCCAGCGACGCGGGCGCCGACCTCATAGGTCGGGTAGGCCACGCGCGGGTGGACGACGATGTCTCCGGCCCCCAGGCCGAGCAGTGTGGGCAGCAGCGCGACGAGTTCCTTGGATCCGATCGTCGGGAGCACGTTGTCGACCCGGAGGTCGGGCACTCCCCTGCGCCGGGCGTACCACTCGACGATCGCCTCCCGCAGGGTGGGCGTGCCCACCGTCTGCGGATAGGCATGCGCATCCGTGGCCTCGGCCAGGGCGCGGCGGATGATGTCGGGGGTGGGGTCGACCGGAGAACCGACCGAGAGGTCGATCAGTCCGTCCGGGTGCTGCTGCGCGCGCTCACGGAACGGGACGACGGCATCCCACGGATAGTCGGCGAGATCGCGGACGCTCACGGAGCCAGCGCCTACTCGCCCTGAGGCGGCAGAGCCGCGACGATCGGGTGATCGAACGAGTAGACACCCACCTTGGCGGCGCCACCGGGCGACCCGATCTCGTCGAAGAACTCGACGTTGGCCTTGTAGTAGTCCTGCCACTCATCGGGCAGGTCGTCTTCGTAGTAGATCGCCTCGACGGGACACACGGGCTCGCAGGCGCCGCAGTCCACGCATTCGTCCGGGTGGATGTAGAGCGAGCGTTCGCCCTCGTAGATGCAGTCAACGGGGCACTCGTCGATGCAGGCGCGATCCTTGACATCGACGCACGGGAGGGCGATCACATACGTCACCCCCTCAGTCTACGACTCGCGCGGCTCGGGTTCCTGCGCGGCAGGCGCCTCCGTGCGCACAGGGAGGCGTCGGACGGAGGGCCAGGCGACGACGAGCAGGACGATTCCGGCGACCAGATAGGTCCAGATCTGCCCGAGGAACGAGGCGGGCACGACGACGGATCCGCCCGGCCCCTCCCCGGAGATCAGCACCAGCATGCCGATCATCCCGAGTCCGGCCGCGACAGCGGCGCCCCTGTCATGCGTGAGGGTTCGGACGGCGATGAGGATGGCAGCGCACGCGATGGCCGCGATGATCATGCCGATGGGGATGGGGCCCCACATCACACTGTGACTGATGGTGCCGGCGACGCCGTAGACACCGCCGACGAGGGCGGCAGCGATCCACGACAACACTCTCGACACCCAGCTCACGCGCACCTGTCGATCTTACCGACGAGCCTCCACCGGACGGGATCGGGGAGGTGGGTCATGCGGCGAACCCGAACAGACGCAACAGGGCTGCGACCGCCGCCGCCGCGACGACGACCACCAGGAAGGACTGCCGCAGCCACAGGAGGCCGCCGGCGACCAGCAGCGCGGGCACGCGAGCATCGACCGTGATCGCCTGACCGTCGCCGAGGGTCTGCACGGCCACGAGAGCCGCGAGCAGACCCACTGTCAGCAGATCGGAGATGCGGGCGGTGCGCGGCGCCTCCAGCACCCGAGGGGGCACCAGGTATCCGGCCGCCTTGAGGGCGAGGCAGATCAGGGCGGCGAGGAGGATCGCACTCCACACGGTCACGAGGCCGCCCCCGCACCCCGGTCCGCTCCACCGTCGGTCGAGGCCGCGGGACGACCCCACCAGTCGAACCAGCCGACGGCGATCGCGACGACCGCAGCCACCAGAACCGGAAGGCCCGGCATCAGGAACGGCGTGAAGGCCGCGGCGACGACAGCCGCGGCGACGCCGACCGCGACGGCCTGCCGCTGCCGGAGCCGAGGCCAGAGGAGAGCGAGGAATGCCGCGGCTGCGGCCGCATCCAGTCCCCACGTCCTGGGGTCGCCGAGCACGTCGCCCACGAGCGCCCCGACGAGGGTGGTGATGTTCCACCCGACGAAGATGCCGATCCCGGTCACCCAGAAGCCGACCTGCCGCAGCCGAGGATCACCCTGCGAGATCGCCACGGCCGTCGACTCGTCGATCGTGAAGTGCGCAGCTGCGGCCTTGCGAGCCGGTCCGCCCCCGATGATGGGTGACATCCGCATGGCGTAGGCGACGTTGCGGACGCCGAGGAGCGCAGCCGAGGCGATCGCGGAAGGCAGTGCCGACAATCCCCCGGCGGTGAAGACGCCGACGAAGGCGAACTGGGACCCACCTGTGAACATCAGCAGACTCAGCACACAGGTCTGCCAGACGTCGAGCCCCGACGCCACGGCGAGCGCGCCGAAAGAGACCCCGTACGCACTGGTCGCCAGCACCACGCCGAGTGCCTCACGCCAGACCTCACGCTCCGCGGTCATCGCGCCGCCCAAGAGCTGCCGTTCGCTTCGGTGAACACATGGTCATAATTCTGAACACGTTCTGCGGCATAGTCAAGCGAACGATCGTTTGACATGATGAACGTATGGAGGAACTTCGTACGCGCATCGCCCGCACCCTGCGTCGGGAACGTGAGGCGGCGAGCCTGTCGGTGTCCGAACTCGCTCGACGGGCCGGGGTCTCCAAGGCGACGGTGTCCCAGCTCGAGAGCGGCTCGGGCAACCCCAGCGTCGAGACGCTGTGGGCCCTCGGCGTCGCACTGGGTGTGCCCTTCGCCGTGCTCGTCGACCAGCAGTCCAACGCACCGAAGCTGATCCGCGCAGACGATTTGTCCGGGGTGCCGTCCTCCGCTGCCGCCTACAGCGCGACCCTGCTGTCTGCGAGCCCGCCCGGCGCACGCCGCGACGTCTACCTGATCCAGGCGGAGCCGGGGGACGCTCGTCGATCGGACCCCCATCACCCCGGGACGATCGAGCACGTGGTCCTGATGGCCGGCCAGGCGCGGATCGGCCCGGCGGAGAATCCCGTCCTCCTCGACCCGGGCGACTACCTGACCTACGCCGGGGATGCGCCCCACGTCTTCGAGGCGACCGCGGCGGGCACCAGAGCCGTGCTCATCTCGGAGCTGCGCTGAGCCTCACTCCCCTCCCGAGACCGGCGACGGATCGGGGATCTCGTGCGGCCGATACTGCGGCAGCCGGGAAGCGGGAAGGATCGCGAGCGCGCTGATCCCCGCCAGCAGAAGGAGCCCGAGCTTGAGAGTGCCCAGGCGCGACTCCTCGTTCACCACCACCGCGGCGTCGATCTGCTCGGGCGTCGCGTCCGTCGCCTCGAGCGCGGCGCGCAGATCGTCGTTGCTGATGAAGTTGATGTTGTCCATGTCGACCTGGGCGACGAGTGACGGCGGCAGCTCGGGATGCTCGACGACCGCACGACCGACGCCGAGGCCGAGGAGGGACACCAGCAGCGCTCCGGCCAGCGCGGTGCCCACCGCCGAAGCGAGGTTCTGCGTGGTGCCTCGCAGCGACCCCACATCCCCCGCGAGCTCGGCCGGAGCCGCCGTCACCAACACGTTGAACACCAGGGTCACCAGCGCCCCCTGCCCGATGCCGAAGACGATCAGGCCCAGGATCGTCGGGAGCGTCTCCCAGTTGTTGTTGACCACGAACGACAGCCACACCAGGGCCGCCGTGGTGAGGATGAACCCGACGACGCCGATCGTGCGCGGTGGGAACCGCTTGTACAGCCGCACCACGAGGGTGGCGGTGACGAAGACCGTCAAGTTGAACGGCATCATGGCCATCGAGGTGTCGAACGGCGTCCTCCCCTGCACGATCTGGATGTAGAGCGGGATCGTGAAGTTCACGCACGCTTCCAGCGCCACCACGATGAACATCGCGTACACGGCGGCGCGCTCGCGAGAGGATCCGAGGACGCTCAGGTCGATCAGGGGCACCTTTCCCTCCGCCATCCGCTTCCTCGTCCACAGGAAGAACGCCTGGCCGAGCACGAGGCCGACCACGATGAACACGGGGGCCGGCGAGAGGCCGAGCACCGAGAAGGGGGCATCGGCCGTCGCCGCCACGGCACCCCACGAGTTCAGGTTGTTGAACCCGAGGGTCAGCAGCACGATCGCCGCGCCGATGAGCAGCGAGGCGACGAGGTCGATGCGGATCGACGCGTCGCCGCGATCCCCCCGCAGGGTGAAGCTCAGGGCGAACACCACCACGGCGATGCCGAGCACGATGAAGAACATCGGTCGCCAGCCCACCAACGTGCCCAGCGTCCCTCCGATCAGGAAGGCGCTGACGCCCGAGATCGCGCGCGCCGAACCGATGGCGCCGATGGCGGTCGCCTGCTGAGGCCCCCGGTAGTTCTCGGCGATGAGAGCGACGATCGACGGCACGATGATCGCGGCAGCCGCCCCGGCCACGGCCTGCCCCGCGATGGCCCACCACACGGTGGGAGCGAGGATCATCATGATCGACGAACCGGCGAACAACGCGATCACGATCCGGAAGATCACGACCCAGCCGATCCGCTGCCCGAGCTTCGCGCCGGTCATCACGAGCGCCGCGACGGCGAGGCCGTACATGACGATGGTCGTGCTCGCGACCGTCGGCGGCACTCCGAACTCGCTCACCATGCCCCCGAGCGAGATCGGCAGCGCGGCGACGTTGAACGACATCAGCACCTGCGCGAGGAAGAGGCTGACCATCGGCAGCCACGAGGTCTTGATCGGGGTCTGCGGTGCGGGGATCTGGGGTCATAACAGCTCCAGGGGTGCGGAGGGCGAGGCGG
>NZ_LSJW01000324.1:0-388 GCF_001557335.1 Microbacterium sp. CCH5-D1 | reverse complement strand
GGCGAGCGTTGCGGCGGTGCGCGCTGCGCTCGACGGCGGTGGGGATCTCGCGGCCGCGGCGTTGTGGCTGGTCAACGGCCTCGACGGCACCCGGTAGAGGACTCCGCCGCCAGCGCCCCGCCGGGATCATCCGGCGGGGCGCTCTTTTGCATCCACCCTGACGGCGGTCCCCGGCCAATGTCCGACCCCCCTCCTAATGTTGTGTGTGTCAGATACACAACATGTCTTTAGGAGGACATCATGGGAATGGACGTCTACGGCAAGAACGCCACCGCTGAGGTCGGGGGCTACTTCCGCAACAACGTGTGGTGGTGGCACCCGCTGGCCGAGTTCCTGACCACGACCTACCCGGACCTCACCGCCGGGTGCGTCCACTGGCAGAGCAACG
>NZ_LSJW01000033.1:0-705 GCF_001557335.1 Microbacterium sp. CCH5-D1 | reverse complement strand
CTCGAAGCCGGCGGATTCAGACCGCTCCTACACTCTCATTCGCGATGAGCCCCTTTGGTGGCTGCTCTTTCGGACCGGCTGGGGGAGAGCGCGCACCTGGCGGTGATGAGTGGCGGGGACGTGCTGTACATCGTCGAGGAACGCGCACCTCGGAGGCCCGCGTTGGTGACGGACGTGGGCGTGCGTCTTCCGGCGCACCTCACGGCTTCGGGCCGCGCGATGCTGGCAGCGCTCCCCCGGGAACAGGTGCGGGCGCTCTACCCGGACGTCTCGGCATTCCCCGACCGCACCGGCCTTGGCCCGCGGACACCCCGCGAACTGCGTGAGCTTCTCCGGGATGTCCGGGCACGGGGGTATGCGACAGAGAACAGTGAGATCGCGGACGGACTGCGCAGTGTGGGCGCCGCGGTCCTCGATGCCGCGGGCTGGCCTGTTGCAGCGGTGGCGGTGACGTGGGGCCGTGCGGATCTGGATGAGGAACTGCTCGCTGCCGCTGTGCGGGAGTGCGCCGCCATGCTCGAGGCGCGCTTGAAGCGCTGAGCCGTGCGGCCACGGTCGCGTTAACGCAGAAGAGCCACCCCGCGAGGGATGGCTCTTCGTGCTTGCATGGAGCACAACGCAAGAAAGCCACCCAGCATTGGGTGGCTTTCTTGTTTAAAAGGAGTCCGGCGGTGTCCTACTCTCCCACAGGGTCCCCCCTGCAGT
>NZ_LSJW01000323.1:0-2580 GCF_001557335.1 Microbacterium sp. CCH5-D1 | reverse complement strand
CTCCCACGACCCAGCCATCACAGCCAGGCCCGAAGGGCAACTTCTCTATCTTACCCACCTTGTCCCGCTTGTCAAATCGGCGCGCTGTGCGAATCAGAGATCCGCAGCGCAGCTGATGACAGCCGCAGAAGAGGTGGAGTCCCTATCCTAGACGCAAGCGCCTGTTCTCTCAAGTGAGAGTGGATCGGGAGTGGTTCTCCGCTTGAGGGGGGTGAAGCTCTTGGCTCCTCCGCTTCCCTGTGGGGCGAACAAGTAATAAGTTACGCGGGTCCCGGGGATCTGGCAAATCGGGCCACCCCACCCGGGCGTGTCGCCTTGACTCGTCGAGTGATTTCCTGCGGGTCAGGGGCAGTTTCGGTGGCGATGCGCACCCGCAGTACGATCACGCCATGCCGGATTCAGCTGATCGCCTCCCCACCCCAGGCCTGTTCTCGATGGACGCCGACGGCGGCGCACATGAGGGGCGGGCGGCAGCTCAGCTGCTCGCGCGCATCGGGCGGGAGCTCGGCCTCGGTGACGCCGACGACGCTGTCCGACCGCTCCGTGCGGTCCCACTTCCCTCGCGACTGGCCACCGCTGACCTCGCCTGGGCGAGCGTGAGCGCAGCCATGCTTGCTGCCGGCGGGGTCCCGGCTTCGCTCGATCCGGATCGGATCGCGGTCGCGTTCCGCAGTGACCGTGTTTTGACGATCGATGGCGTCGCTCCCCCGGTCTGGTCCGAGTACTCAGGGTTCTGGCGGACAGCAGACGGATGGATCCGCACCCACGGGAACTATCCCCATCACGCGGCGGCGCTGCGTGCGGGACTCGGTCTGCGAGACGGTGCGGGCGGCGATCTCGTCGGGGGTACCCTCGCCGAACGGGACTCTCACGATGCCGTCCGCGAGATCACGGCTGCCGGCGGGCTCGCTGTCGTCGTCGCTGCGGAGGATCCCGCCCTCGATCGTGCCGCCAGAGAGCGTCCGCTCCTGGAGATCAGCCGACCGGACGGGATGTCCGATGCGCTCGACCAACCCGCCGCTGGACGTTCCGTGCGTGCGGGCCGTCGACCACTTCAGGGCATGCGCGTCCTCGACCTGACAAGGGTCATCGCCGGCCCGGTGTGCACGAGGACACTCGCCCTGCTCGGTGCCGATGTGCTGCGCATCGATCCGCCGACGCTGTCAGAGCCTGAGTGGCAGCACCTCGATACGGGCCATGGCAAACGGTCGGCCGTGCTGGACGCGCGGAGCGCTCGCTTCCATGATCTGCTCGCGCGCGCCGATGCCGTCGTGCTCGGATACCGTCCGGCGTCACTCGACCGGCTGGGGTTGGACCCCGACCTGCTCGTGCGCCGATACCCGGGCCTGGTGGTCGCGCAACTGAGCGCCTGGGGCACGGAGGAACCGGAGCGAGCCGGTTTCGACAGCCTCGTGCAGGCGGAATCCGGCATCGCGCTCATCGAATCGGTCGACGATGATCGTCCCGGCGCACTTCCCGCGCAGGCTCTCGACCACAGCGCGGGCTATCTGCTCGCTGCCGCTGTGACCTCTCTGCTCCGGGGGCACCGCCTAGAGGAGCGTTCGTGCGTGGTCCGCACATCGCTTCGTCGCATCGCGGCGGAACTGCTCGGGATGCCGCGTCGCGGGATGGCCGGAGCCGAGGTCGAGTTCGACGTGCGGCCGCATGTCGCCCGGTTCGGAGTCGACGGGAGCGCAGTGGTGACCGCTCGACCCGCGCTGACGGGACTCGAGTTCGCGGCCCCGCACGCCTGGGGGTCCGATCAGCCCGTCTGGTGACGGCGTCCTCGCACCGACAGCGCGATGCAGAGCGCCACGGTGAGCGCACCCCAGAGGGCACAGGCCGGAGGGAGCACCCGATACGCGAGGTGCTGAACGGTGAAGTCCGCGTCGAGGGGGCCGAAGACGACGAGACCCCCGGCCCACGCGATGACGAGGAACCCGGGGAGCGAGATCCACCACGCCACGCGCACCCACGGCGGCGATGACTGCGTGACGCCCTGACGCGGTGTCTGCCGACGGAGCCGGAGCAGAGCCCAGATGCCGATGACCCCGAGGCCGATCAGGCTCGAACCGTGTTGGAGCCACTTGAACCCTGGCAGCGGTCCCCACATGTCGTCGAGGCCGGGGATCAGGTGCACGCCCCACCGTCCCTCATGCGTGAAGAGGTCCCACACGATGTGCGAGAGAACACCGATCACGAACGACGCCGCGAGCAGGAACGGATACGCGCGCGTGCGCCCCACACCGACTGCCGCTCCTGCCGCCGTGAGACCCCTGTCATTCCATTCCTCAGGCAACCGCCGAGCCAGCCGGAGCGGAGCGAGTTCGGGAACAGCCGGACGGAGCACGACCCGCCAGATCAGGAACAGCACGAACGCGAGAAGCCCTGTCCACACGACATTGCCGAACGTGTGCGTGAACGAGTAGTTCAGTCCTACGCCACGCACGAACAACGGCAGGTCCGGGGTCATCGCGCCGATCGCGATCGCAGCCGGCACGAGCGGCGTGCGGATGAACGGCAGCGCTACCAGGGCGTGGCTGGGCGTGAACGGCATCGAGCTCGGGCTCAGCCGACGAA
>NZ_LSJW01000322.1:0-16381 GCF_001557335.1 Microbacterium sp. CCH5-D1 | reverse complement strand
CCTCCACCCCGCGCAACGCCCCAGACCCCGAAGCATCAGGAAAGCCCGATTCCCCAGACGATCTGCACAAGAGGTCCTGGAAATACGTGCTGCGGAAGACGATTCGCGAGTTTTCTTCGGACCAGTGCACCGACATCGCTGCGTCCCTGACGTATTACGCGGTGCTGTCGCTGTTCCCCGGCCTGATTGCAATCTTCTCGCTACTGGGTGTCGTCGGGCAGGGAAAAGCCGCCAGCGATGCGGTGCTGGGAATCATCGAGCAGGTTGCTCCCGGCGACACGGTCGACACGATCCGCGGGCCGATCGAGCAGATCGCCGAGTCTCCGGGTGCCGGTTTCGCTCTCATCACCGGCATCCTGCTGGCGATCTGGTCAGCATCCGGGTACGTGGGAGCGTTCAGCCGTGCGATGAACCGGATCTACGAGATCGAGGAGGGGCGCCCGTTCTGGAAGCTGAAGCCCGTCCAGCTGCTGGTCACCGTGATCACGATCGTGCTGCTCGTCATCGCCGCGATCATTCTTGTCGTCTCCGGCTCGGTCACCAAGGCGATCGGCGACGCACTCGGCATCGGCGACGTACCCCAGACGATCTGGTCCATCGCCAAGTGGCCGTTGCTCATATTCATCGTGGTGTTGGTCGTCGCCATCCTCTACTACGCCACCCCAAACGCGAAGCAGCCGAAATTCCGGTGGATCAGCATGGGCGCCCTGCTAGCGATCATCGTGCTCGCACTCGCCACCGCAGCCTTCGGGTTCTACGTCGGAAACTTCTCGAACTACGACCGCACCTATGGATCCCTTGCGGGGATCATCATCTTCTTGCTCTGGCTGTGGATCGCGAACCTCGCGCTGCTGTTCGGCGCGGAGTTCGATGCTGAGCTCGAGCGAGGTCGCCAGCTGCAGGCGGGCATCGCCGCCGAGGAGGACATCCAGCTACCTCCGCGCGACACCCGCAAGAGCGACAAGGCCGCCGAGAAGGAGCGGCAGGACATCGAGAAGGGCCGAGAGATCCGACAGAATGCCGACCCCGACGACACAGCCAAGGACGCGACCACCCCCGGTCCTGCCAGAGAACACTGACGGACGGCCTCGCTCGGGGCGCTCACGCCGCAGCTACTGGGACAGCTCCCCGGCGAAACGGTCGAGGAGTACTTCCAGCGATACTTCGAATTCTTCGTCAGAATGGTCCTCGCTCAGAAGAGCCCGTAGCCGACGGACCTCCGGAGCGTCATCCAAGCCGATGCTCCCGTCACGCTCGGGTATATCCGCGTTTCCTTCGTCGAGCGGTTCTTCCACCGGGCCGGTCTCAGCTCCCCGAACCGCGGATTCCAGCAAGAGTTGACCGAGCAGGAAGCTGCTGAAGGACCGATACGCATCGACCGCTTGCGCGTCCGTAAACCCGCGCCCCAGCAGGGTGCTGAGGAACGTGTTCACCACCTCGACGCTACGAAGCGGCGGGCGTAGCCAGGGCGCCGCGGGATGCCGGGTCGCCACTAACGGAAATGCCTGAGGATGATCGATCGCGATCTGACGTACCTTATGGGCGACATCCTGCAGGAAGCCCTGCCAGTGCTCCGCCAACTCGTCGTCCAGGTTCGATGTCAATTGTCCGAGGAGCAGAGCGATCACACCCTCGAGCAGATCCTCACGCCCGTGCACGTAGCGGTAAAGAGACATCGCTTCCACACCCAGTTCCTGAGCAAGGGAGCGCATAGAGAGGCCCTGTGCCCCGGCGCGATCGATCTGGCCTAGGGCGGTCTCGATGATGAGTTCGCGACTTAGGCGCCCGGCCGCTGACCCTCGGGGCTCCCGGCTAGATTCTCTCGACATGACGCGTCATCCCTCCCAACGGTCAGGAACGCACCGTCACTGCGGGTGCAGATCGGACCGACCGATATATGCCACGGTAACCCTTGCTTCGCGGATCGAAGAGTGTTTGGCCGGACGCGAGAGCCTGCAGGTCAGTTTTCTCCGTTGGCGGCTTCGTCTTCTTCTGGGTTGAAGTGCGAAGGCGAGTCGGACAGGCCTGCGGCTACCCCGTCGGGGTTCGCGGGGATGGTGTTGTCCTCGCCCAGACCCCCGGGCTTGACCGTTCCCTCGGAATCGTTGGTCGGAACATCGGTATCGGAGTATTCACGGCTCGATGCATTGCTATCGTTCGTCATCGGCTTCTGCTTTCACTATGTTCTGTACTGCAAGAGAAGGCAAGAGTACCTCCTGTGACACGCTAGTTAGCACCCCACTGCCTATGGGACCCAGGTAACGGACAGGCGATGTTAGGAACTTCGCCACGCCTCAGCGTCAAGACGGTCTCACGACGCCGCGACTCAAGTCGGACACTAGCGGTCGACTGCTGCGCATGATCAGGTACCGGGACTAGGCCCGCGATGCTCCGGCCCGTCGGGATCATCGCCCGCCGAAAACGACCGTTCTCGGTGGGGATCGCAGATCCAATTCTCCAAGGGGGCCTGTGAAGCGATACCTAGTCGCGTAGGTCTGTGAGACGCTGGTTCTATCTTCATCGGTTACTGATCACCGCCTCGGTTTCGGGCGGGTCGATGGAGGGATGACTTGAGGAGCGTCCGGCATGGGCAAGTTCGTGTACGAGGGTTCGCAGAAGGTCGAGATCGAGGACCGGGCTCTGCTGCACTTGCAGCTCGTCATGACCGCGAAGCTGCGCCGAGGCGAGCCGTTCGTCTTTTCATGGAAGGACGACGCGAGCACCGGGGGCGGCCGAACCACAGTGTGGATCCATGGCGCGGCGTCGATGGTGTTCAAGTTCTATGGCGGCCGGACCCCGAACATCAACCGGTCCTGGGTCGACGCGCTGGCTTTCACCGCGAATTCCCCGTCAGGGTTGTACCTCACGCCGGAACCCGCCGAGAGATCGACGCTCGAGCGCGACCTCGCTAGCGCTGGCTGATTCAAAGCGCAATCCCCCCGCGCACGGCCCGAGCTGGTGCTTACCCTCAGAAGCATGAGGGAACGCGCGGAGGTTCAGACGGAGATCGTCATCGATGGCACGAGCCTGGTGCTCTCGCCCGCGCAGGACGTCGCCGCCCTTCGTGAGAGCATTCAGCGCGCAGTGGCCACGGCCGGAACGTTCGTTGACTTCACGACGGCCAGAGGCGGCTTAATACCGGACGCCCCGCGCCGGATCAACCCCTCTTCCGAAGACCCTGGAACCCGCTATTTTCGGCGTACCGGGGGTGACCCCAGCATCCTCGGGAACTACCGGTGGCCTTGCACGCACCCCAGCCCTCGCGGAGGTCGCCGGCCCCTTCTAAAGGGTTTGCGGATGAGGTCGGATCCCGCTCATGCGCCGGGCGTATGAGGGGGATCCGACATCTCGCTCCGCGGAAGCGGAGGGCACGCGCTGTCTGCTCCCGATATCCCCAGATCCCGGTTCACCGACTCCCCAGAAGGTAGTGCGAGAAAGCGCAACCCACCGTCGGGAGACGTCATTATCCTGTCAGATCCGTGCCGCCGGGGCACGCCCTTGGGGTGCAATTTACAACGATGGGCCCAACAAGCCGATGTGGACTTGTAGCTACCCCACTATAGACAAACGTCTAGGTGCGGGCGCGCTGCCGTTGGGATGCCGATGCGCAGCGAAGGCCGCCTGGGGGTGTTGCTCGCGAATCAGCAGTGGGACGCTAAGTGTCTCCACACCGCCACCAATCCGGTTGCGATCATGGGCACTGTCGCCCGGGGAGACAGAGCAAAGGCGCACTATGGGCACGTTCATCTGCGAGGGACACCAGAAAGCGGAGATTGAGGACCGCGCCCTCATCCACCTTCAGCTCGTCATCACCGCGAAACTCCGTCGAGGCGAACCCTTCCCCTTCACCTGGAAAGAGGACATGAGTATCGGTGGCGGCCGCACCACGGTGTGGCTACACGAGCACAGCTCGATCACGTTCAAGTACCACGGCAGCCGGCAGCCTCCTATCAACCGGACCTGGACCGACGCGCTCGCTTTCACCGCGAACGCACCCTCCGGTCTGTACCTGACACCCGAACCCCGCGAGGGGACCCACCTCGACCCCGGGACGAGCGCTCCCGCACTCGCCTGAGCCGGCGGGCAGGCTCGCGTTCGCGAACGGTAGACATCGCATGCACGATGCTCCACGAGAGTATGCCCCGTGAGGAGGTGAGGCGAAGGATCGTCAGGCCACGGGCTCCAGCAGAGAGGGGTCGGTCGAGTCGACTGTGCGGGAGTTGCTGACCTTCCGGTCGACGACGTGCTCACGAATGGTCGAGGCGACGTCTCCGGATGTGTGCTCGAGCATCGCCAACGTCTCAGCCTTGCGATCGCCGGTGAGCTTCTCCGGAGCGAGCCACGTATCCCACGTATCGGGCATAAGGAACGCGGGCATCCGGTCGTGCACCTCCCCGCTGGCATCCCGCGCCTCGCGGGTGATAACGACGAAGCACCGTGACTTCTCCCCGTTCGGCAGCCCCATCGACCAGGTGAGGCCTGCGGCCGAGAGAGGACCGTCGCCGTGGAGGAAGTGTGGGGTCTTCGGCGTCTTGTCGCCGGTCCACTCGAAATAGCCGCGCATCGGCACGATGCACCTAGCGGCAGAGAAGGCGGGCGCCCAGAATCCCTGCGCGAGCTTCACCGAACTAAGCAGACGGCGCGCCGAAAACGATCGTTTACGGTGCACTCGCGATAGAGGCCACGGATCGCGCCGAAAACGCACATCAGAACGTGGTTGCGGCGAGCGTTCAATGTCTCGCGAAGGGCTGGCGTTGTCAATGCCCTACCAGCAGGCTATCGAGGCCAGTAGGTTCTCGAGCAACACCATTTGATCGGAGTAGACATGAAAGCAGTAGTGTACGAGGGACCCCGTCAGGTCAGCACGAAGGACGTCCCGGACGCGAAGATCGAGCGACCCTCCGATGTGCTGGTCAGGGTGACGACGACGAACATCTGCGGCTCGGATCTGCACATGTACGAGGGGCGGACGTCCTTCGAGGTAGGCCGGACGTTCGGTCACGAGAACATGGGGGAGGTCATCGAGGTCGGTAGTGGTGTGGAGAAGGTCAGGGTCGGAGACCGGGTTGTGCTCCCGTTCAACATCTCGTGCGGGTTCTGTAAGAACTGCGAACGCGGCCTGACCAACTACTGCCTCACCACCCAGCCCGAACCATCATTCGCCGGTGCGGCCTACGGGTTCGCCGACATGGGTCCCTACGGCGGTGGCCAAGCGGAACTGCTCCGTGTGCCTTTCGGTGACCACAACGCGCTGCGCTTGGGCGAGGATGCGGAGGAGAAGGAGAACGACTACGTCATGCTCTCCGACATCTTCCCCACCGGCTACCACGCCACCGAGATGGCCGGCGTGGTCCCGGGCGACAGTGTTGTCATCGCCGGGGCGGGTCCGGTCGGGCTGATGGCCGCCCTGTCCGCGATGATCAAGGGGGCCGCGAAGGTGATGGTGGTCGATCGTCATCCTGACCGGCTCGCGTTGGCCGAGCAGATCGGCGCGATCGCCATCGATGACTCCAAGGTCGATCCCGTGCAAGCTGTGCTCGACGAGACGATGGGGCTGGGAGCTGACCGGGGCTGCGAATGCGTGGGTTACCAGGCCCACGATCCTCAAGGCAACGAGGACATCGCCGCTACTATGAACATGCTCATCAACGCGGTGCGTTTCACCGGAGGAATCGGCACCGTCGGTGTGTTCGTCCCCCAGGACCCCGGAGCCAAGGACGACCTCGCCAAGCAGGGAAAGGCGGCCATCGACTTCGGAACGCATTGGTTCAAGGGTCAGACCTTGGGGAGCGGTCAAGCCCCGGTCAAGCGGTACAACCGCCAGCTGCGGGACTTGATCGCCGCCGGCAAGGCGACCCCCTCGTGGATCGTCTCCCACGAGATCTCGCTGGACCAAGCCGCCGATGCCTACAAGAACTTCGACGCCCGGTCCAAGGGTTGGACCAAGGTCCTCATCAAGCCCGGCATGTCGACCGAGAAGAAGGAGAACTGAGATGGCAGCAGATCTTCAGGGCAAGAGAGTCGCCATCCTCGCCGCCGACGGGGTCGAGCGAGTCGAGCTCGACAAGCCCCGCGAGGCACTGGAGCAGGCTGGTGCACAGACCGAGGTTCTGTCGATCCATGACGGTGAGATTCAGGCCCGGGAGAACGATCTGGATGCAGCAGGCACGTTCACCGTTGACGGGTTGGTCGCGGACGCGTCTGTCGCCCACTATGACGCCCTGCTTCTCCCGGGCGGCACGGTGAACCCCGACCAACTCCGGGTTGACCCAGACGCCGTCTCCTTCGTCCGCGAGTTCGTCGAAAGCGGCAAGCCCGTTGCTGCGATCTGTCACGGGCCGTGGACGCTGATCGAGGCAGGTGTGGTCGCAGGTCGCACCTTGACGTCCTTCCCGAGCATCCGAACGGACCTGCGCAACGCCGGTGCTGACGTCGTCGACCAGGACGTCGTGGTGGACGGGAATCTGATCACCAGCCGCTCGCCCGATGACCTGCCTGCGTTCTGCGACACGATCGTGGCGAAATTTGCGAGTAATTCGACCCAGGAAGAGGTGATGTGATGAGCGTGACGAAGGGACTGCTTGTCAGGTTGGAGGCCCTGCCCGGCAAGGAAGACGAGGTCCAGGAATTCCTCGGCATCGGGCGAGGGCTCGTCGAGGAGGAACCGGCCACCGTTGCGTGGTTCGCGATCCGTCTCGGACCGTCCTCCTTCGGGATCTTCGACGTGTTCCCCGATGACGCCGGCCGCGACGCGCACCTGTCTGGCGCGGTTGCGACCGCTCTCGGCGAGCAGACCGGCACGTTGTTCTCCGAACCGACGATCGAGAAGTTGGACGTCCTGGGCTCCAAACTCCCCGCCTGACACCACAGACCGGGAGTAGTGGCCCAGAAAGGAGGGGTCGCTGCGCGCGGTGACTTCGGGCTTACACAGCCCGCTGACGTCGTGGCAGCGGCCCCTTCTCTTGCGGCCTATCGCTAATCGCCAACAGATCGAGGAACCGCGATGACAGGAACTGACGACGGCGTTTCCACGACGCGTTCCCCGGAGGTAGCAGTGATCGGGGGCGGGATCGTCGGTCTGTCGACTGCGTACGCGCTGCGGGAGCAGGGCGTGCGGGTGCGCTTGTATGAGGCTGGTCTGCCCGGGACGGGTCAGTCCGCAGGCGAGTCGCGGATCTTCCGGCATGCCCACGACGACCCGCGACTCGTCGCTTTCGCGCGCGAAAGCCGCGGCGTATGGGATGAGTGGGCCGAACGCTTCGACGTCGAGCTGGTCTCATCAGATGGTGTCCTGGCGATCGGAGACAGCGCCCTGGCGCGGCTGCGGGTGCTCGACCAGGTCGGCGGCGTGGAAGCGCACGAGATCGACGCGGCCGAGGTCGCCCAGCGGATGCCGCTGCTCGCTGGGTATTCGGGGCCAGCGGTGCTCGACGAGTCGGGCGGCGCGATCCGCACCCGCGCCGCGATCACGGCACTCACGGGTGCCCTGGCAGATGCGGTCACCACCGGTGAGGTCATCTCCATCGATCCCCGCGCCGACGGGACGGTCGAGGTGCGCAGCGTCACCGACCGGGCTGTCTACTCCAAGGTGGTCGTGTGCGCCGGCCGCGAAACCGCCCGCCTGGCACGCAGCGTCGGCCTGTCGCTGCCGGTTCGCCTTGCCGCACACGTCCGGCTGACCTTCGACGTGAAAGCCGCCGCCCCGGCACGAGTCGCGTGCCTGCAGGACAGTAGCGGCGTCTTCGGCGAAGTCGGCGTCTACGCGACGCCGCTACCGGGCAACAGCAACTATTCGGTCGGACTCAGCGACACCGTCGGCGTCCGCGACGACGGAACTTTCATCGACCCGGCGGCGATTCGATCGCTGGACGAACGCGCACGCGAATACGTGACACGGGCGCTGCCCGGTCTCCACCCAGAGCCGCGCGACTTCCTTCACTGCTGGGTGACCGACCTCCCGTGGAGTGAGGACGGCGTGGCCGTGTGGGAGGCAGGCTCTGTCCTTTTTGTGGCCGGTCACAATTTGTTCAAGCAGGCACCTGCGCTGGGTCGCGCTCTTGCCCGGGCTGCGACCGGCGGCGGTCTCCGCGCCGAGCTCACGCCCGAAGCGCGCCTCGGCGAGGCCCAGAGCTAGGGCGTGTCTCCCAATCGGGGGGGTGACCCGCGATTCTGGCCGGCAAACTGTTCAGCGAGCCCACGATCGAAAAGTTGGACGTCCGGGGCTCCAAAATCCCCGCCTGAGACCATGATCTCGTCGAGCGTCGCCGGTACCTCACCCTTGTTGGCATAGTCCACGGGTGAGGTACCGGCGACGGTGCGGCGAGTACCCGTGCGATGGTTCTGCCGTCACGATGGGGTCACGCCTGTGGCTTCCTCCAATGCCGCGGCGAGGTATCTCGCGGAAGCGCCGACGCCCTTGTCCGCGACGTGCTCGGGCGTGCCAGCTGCAACCATGGTCCCGCTGGCGTCGCCCGCACCGGGCCCTAGTGTGACTACGAGGGGCTCGCCTGCTTCGACCGGACCGGCACTTCGAACGGCCCGACCGAGGCGATCAACGGCCGCCTCGAGCACCTCCACGGCTCCGCCCTCGGCTTCCGCAACCTCACCAACTACATCTCCCGATCGCTCCTCGAAACCGGAGGATTCAGACCACTGCTACACCCTCAAATGCGATGAGCCCCATAACCCGCTTCGTCTCCATTCCGCCTTGCGCGCTGCCCGGTCGACAAGTCTCGCCGTCGGGCGCTGCCCTTGGGTTCCGATACGCTTCCCGCATGACGAGTGGGCAGATGGAACGGCGCACGAGTTGGCGAACGATTCGCACGGAGTCGGGTTCGGCTGTGTTCTTGGTCGTCGTCGCAGCGGTCGCCTTGCTCTGGGCGAACTCGCCACTCTCCGAGGCCTATTTCGGGCTGTGGGATGTCGAGATCGGGTTCGATGTCGGAGGGTTCGGACTGCACATGAACCTGCACCACTGGATCAACGACGGCCTCATGGTGGTCTTCTTCTTCGTCGTTGGCCTCGAGGTGCGACAGGAGTTCGCGCATGGGTCGCTCCGAGACGCCAGCCGCGCGCGTCTCGCGTTGATCGCTGGCGTCGCTGGCGTGGCACTGCCCGCAGTTTTCTACATCCTGATCGTGGCCGCCGCGGGCGGCGACGGGCTCGGTGGATGGGGCGCGGTGGTCGGTACCGACACCGCGTTCCTGTTGGGTGCCCTCGCGCTCGTCGGCCCGAAACTCTCCGGCCAGTTGCGGGTGTTCCTACTCACCCTTACCGTCGTCGATGACTTCCTCGCCGTCTCCATCATCGGCATTGTCTACAGCGACGAGATCCGGCTCGTTCCGCTGCTGATCGCAGTTGCCTGCCTCGCCGGGTTGTGGCTTCTGGGTCGTTCGCGGCAATGGAGCGCCACACCGTACGTGCTGATTGTCGTTGTGCTCTGGTTCGCGACCGTTGATTCCGGAGTCCACGCCTCCCTCGCGGGCATGGTCGCAGGGCTCCTTATCCCCGCCTACCCGACGCGTCGGCACAAGGTGGTCGCGGCTCGTCAGCTGTTCCGCGACTTCTGGCAGTCGCCGAGCGCGGCATCGGCCCGCGCAGTCGATCGAGGCTTGGCGGGAGGTATCTCGGTAAATGAACGCATGCACGAGGTTTTGCGCATGCCGACCGCGCTCGTCATCGTCCCGATCTTCGCGCTCGCGAACGCTGGCGTCGACCTGCGCGGCGGCGTGCTCGTCGATTCCTTCCAGTCCTCCGTGACGTGGGGAGTCATCGTGGGTCTCGTGCTCGGCAAACTTCTCGGCATCGGTCTCGCCACCTTCGTCGCTGTGAAGCTTGGAGCCGGTCGGCTACCCGAGGGTGTCGGGATGGGCAGCGTGTTTGGCGGCGCGGCGCTTTCGGGAATCGGGTTCACCGTGTCGCTCCTGGTGATCGGCCTCGCGTTCGGCTCGACGTCCGACCTGGGTCGGCAAGCGACCGTCGGCGTGTTGGTCGCGATGGTGCTCGCTACCGCGCTTGGTTGGCTGATTTTCCGGGTTGCTGCGAAACGCTGGGGAGAGGAGACGGCAGATCTGCCGATGGTGCTCACACCGCCCGTGGATCCTGAAGTCGACCACATCCGTGGACCAGAGGACGCTCAGCTCACGCTCGTCGAGTACATCGACTTCGAATGCCCCTATTGCGCGCACGCAACGGGTTCCTGGGAGGACCTTCGCAGCCGGTTCGGGGACGATCTCCGGTATGTCGTTCGCCAGCTGCCACATCACCCTCACGGCCCCATAGCCGCACGAGCGTCGGAGGCGGCATCGAATCAGGGGATGTTCTGGCCGTGGCTGGACTTCGTCTTCACGCGGCAAGATGCGCTCGAACGCGAAGATCTGATCCGCTACGCCGAAGAGCTGGGCCTGGATGTCGCCCAGTTCACGGCTGACCTCGATAGTGCCGCCGTACGTGCCCGTGTGGAGCGGGATCTCGAAAGCGCCGATGCAAGCGGGGCGCACGCCACCCCGACGTTCTTCGTAGACGGCCGACGGTTGCTGGGTAGCTACGACGCTCGAACGCTCACCTCAGCCCTCGAAGCCAGCCGCCGAGGCACACGAACCCAGGAAGTGCGCTCCTGAGTCGTCAAGCGTCGCGGGGCGCGTCGGTACACCTGCCCGAGCGAACAAGAACACCCGATGGCAGGGCGCTCGTCGCCCTCGACAGCGCTGGCGCGGGAATGTACCTCCCCGTTGCGGCACTCTTCCTCATCCAAGTTCGCGGATTCTCGGTTGCGGATGCGGGCCTCGCATTGGGCGTCGGGGCAGGCGTCGGTCTGCTGTTCCCCGTCCTCGCCGGGACGCTGGTCGACCGAGTTGGCCCTCGCAGGGTGATCGGCACCGGACAGTTGCTCCGAGCCATCGCGATGCTCGTCTACCTACTCGTACCCGGTTGGCCCGGGGCGATTGCCGGGAGCGCGATCTGCGCCGCCGGGATGCAGCTGCACTACGGATCGCTATACGCCTTCCTGACAGCATTGCGTCCCAGCGACGGGTTTCACGATGCGCAGTTCGCTCGCGTTGAGATGGTGCGTTCGGCTGGCTACGGTGCTGGCGCGCTCCTCGGTGCCGTGCTGCTGGCCTGGGACCCCGCCATGTTGCCTTGGCTGCTGGCGGTCAAACTCGTCACGTCGACGATGGCAGCCATACTTGTGTTCACGATGCGGATGCCGCCGCACACGTCATCTCGCTCGGTGAAGGCTACGTCCGCCGCACCAGGAGTGCTACGGAACCGCCCGTTTCTCGGGCTCATCCTTCTGGGCTTTCTCATCACCCTGGTGATGGAGTTCTTCCCGGTTGCCTTTCCGGTGATCGCTGTCGAACAACTCGGCGCGCCGGCATGGTTGCCGAGCCTCGCAAACGCCGGCCTGGCCATGCTGTCGAGCACCCTCACAGGAGTCGCGGTGGCGCTGACGAGCTCACGTTCTCGGGCATTCGCTGTGCGGCTCGGAGCAGTGCTGCTCTTGGCGTGGATCGCCTCAATGGTGGCCGTCTACGCGGTTCCTTCAGCGTGGCTTGCGGTAGCCCTGTTCGGATCGGCGCTGATCTTCGGAGTCGGCACGGTCGTGCTCGGCACGAGGATGAACGCGGCCGCGAGTGAGGCCGCCCCACCGGAACAGGCTGGACGCTACCTCGCTGCGTTCCAGTACTCATTCAGCGTCGCCAGCCTCACCGCGCCTCTTCTGATGTCGGCTTTCGCGTTGTCGGGTTGGTTGCCGTGGGTGCTACTCGTATTGGGGCCTGCGGGGGCGCTCGTACTGCTTCCGTGGCTACGTCGCGCGCTGCCGCCCCGTGTGCTCGCTCTCGCTCCCGACGAGACTGAAGCCGGAGCCTAACCCGTCCGCATCCGACGGGTGAGGACGACGCCACCACCTGTTACAACAGATGCACGATCCCTGTGTCACCCCAGGCGGACGCGAGATACTCCGCGGCGAGACGCCGATGACAACGATCAGGAGAGGCCTCTGAGCAAAGGAGCACTGCCTCGTTGAAGTCAGCAGGACTCAGCACCGCTTCGACCTGGCGACCTTCCAAGAGGCGCACGTACTCAGCGGCGTATTGCTCCCGCGACACAGCCCCGTGCTGGTAGTCACGTAGCGCTTGCTCTGTCGGGGTGAGGAGCAACTCCTGCCGATAATGCATGTCGCAAATCTCACTGAGGAAGAACTCGAGGTCGTCTCGCTTCGCGAATCCTGCGAGCTGCGAACGGTTCCGCAGCCGTATGTCAACAAGAGCCGTCGCGCCGCTGTCGGAGAGCAGACCGAAGAACTCGCGCGTCTTCTTCTTCGTGAACCCGATGGTAAACAGCCGCATCATCTTGCCTCCCACGGTCGATGAACCTGCTTACCACGAGACCCGCTTGGTACAGTTCTGAAATGGATCACCTTTCCTCAGTGTCCACCCACGTCCAGCCCGATGTCCGGGTGCGTGGTGCCCGCGAACACAACCTCAAGGACGTCGATCTCACGGTTCCGCGTGACGCGATGGTTGTGTTCACGGGCGTGTCCGGATCCGGGAAGTCCTCCTTGGCTTTCGGCACGTTGTACGCGGAGTCGCAGCGGCGCTACTTGGAGTCAGTTGCCCCGTACGCGCGGCGACTGATCGACCAGGCGGGTGTCCCCGACGTCGACTCCATCACCGGGATGCCGCCCGCAGTCGCCTTGCAGCAGCAGCGCGGAGGGCGCAGCGCGCGCTCCTCTGTAGGCAGCATCACCACGCTGTCGAGTGTGGTTCGGATGCTCTATTCGCGAGCAGGTGAATACCCAGATGGTCAGCCGATGCTCTACGCCGAGGACTTCTCCGCGAACACCGTGCAGGGCGCGTGCCCCGAGTGCCACGGCATTGGCAGAGTGTACGCGGTGACCGAGGAGCGGATGGTGCCCGATCCCTCACTCACCATCCGGGAGCGCGCCATCGCATCGTGGCCGACCGCCTGGCACGGCCACCAGTTGCGGGACGTGCTCGTCGCGCTCGGCTACGACGTCGACGTACCGTGGAAGGATCTGCCGAAGAAGGATCGGGACTGGATCCTCTATACCGACGAGACCCCCTTCGTTCCCGTCCACTCTCGACTCACACTCGCCGAGGCGCGCCGGGCAATCCGAGCAGGAATCGAACCGAGCTACTCGGGCACCTTCGTCGGCGCGCGGCGGTACGTGCTCGACACTTTCGCGAACACGAAGAGCGCGTCGATGAAGCGCCGCGTAGCCCAGTTCATGAGCGCGGCGGTCTGCCCGGTGTGCCATGGGAAGCGGCTCAAACCCGAAGCACTGACGGTGACGTTCGAAGGACTCGATATCGCGGACTTCTCAGCCTTGCCACTGCGTGAATTGGCTGAGCTCCTCGAGTCCGTCGTCGCCGAGTCTGACCGCGAGGGCGAGACCTCCGCCGCCGTGGTAGACGTCGCGACTAAACGTGAAGCCGTCGAGCAGCGCGTTGCTGCTGGCGGCTCCGCTCACTCCGCTGCGCCGGATGTCCGTCGCACACCGAATCAGTCTGTCGAGAAGCGCGCCGCGGCAGCCCGCCTGGGCGCAGAATTGCTGGACCGCCTGCGCCCCATCATCGATCTCGGACTCGGTTACCTCTCGCTAGGTCGCACTACGCCGACACTGTCCGGAGGGGAGCTACAACGACTTCGACTCGCCACGCAGCTCACGTCGGAACTGTTCGGTGTTGTCTACGTCCTCGACGAACCGTCAGCCGGTCTCCATCCGCACGACGTCACCGCGCTGCTGGGTATCCTCGACGGGCTGAAGCAGCGCGGCAACAGCCTCTTCGTCGTGGAGCATTCCGTCGACGTCATGCGGCACGCGGACTGGCTGGTTGACATCGGCCCCGGAGCCGGGGAACGCGGCGGGCGCGTGATCTACAGCGGACCCACGGACGGGCTCGCGGAGGTCGACGAGTCGGTGACGCGCGGATACATCTTCGGGGGCAGCGGCCTTCCACCGCACCAGCCCCGTGCCGCCCACGACTGGTTGCAGCTGGAGCACGTCACCCGCAACAACCTGCGGGACGTATCTGTGGCGCTACCGCTCGGAACGCTCACTGCTGTCACTGGCGTGTCAGGGTCGGGGAAGTCCAGCCTTGTCAGTCAAGTCCTGCCTGCCCTCATCGGCGCCAGGCAAGGAGACGCCCCTCGCGTCGAGGAGGAAAGCGCTGAGGCCGACGCCCTGCTCCTCACTGACGAGTCCGATGAACTCGGAGGGTCGGTCGAGGGCGATCTCACGACCGTCCGGCGTGTGGTGAGCATCGACCAGAAACCCATCGGCCGCACGCCCCGCTCCAACGTCGCGACCTACACAGGACTCTTCGATCATGTGCGGCGCCGGTTCGCCGAGACGCCGGAAGCTCGGACACGCGGATACAAGCCCGGTCGGTTCTCCTTCAATGTCGCAGGCGGCCGTTGCCCGACCTGTGAGGGTGAAGGCTCCGTGATGGTCGAGCTGCTCTTCCTGCCCTCGGTCTACACCGTGTGTCCCGACTGCCATGGCACCCGCTATCAATCGAGCACCCTGGAGATCACCTGGCGAGGGCGCAACATCGCGGAAATCCTCGCGATGAGCGTCGAAGAGGCCCACGACTTCTTCGCCGGCGAGTACGACGTGATGCGCTCACTCACCTCGCTGGTCGATGTCGGGCTCGGGTACCTGCGCTTGGGACAGCCGGCCACAGAGCTCTCCGGTGGGGAGGCGCAGCGTGTGAAGCTGGCCACCGAACTGCAACGAGCGCAGCGCGGCGACACTCTGTACGTGCTCGATGAGCCGACCTCCGGATTGCACTGTGCCGACGCAGACCGTCTAGTTACCCACCTTCAGACTCTCGTCGATGCGGGCAACACGGTCGTGATGGTGGAACTCGACATGCGAGTGGTCGGCGCCGCCGACTACGTCATCGATCTCGGGCCGGGAGCCGGTGACAACGGCGGCACAGTGGTCGCGTCCGGAACGCCAGCAGAGGTCGCCGCGTCGAGAAACAGCGCTTCAGCACCGTATCTCGCCGCCGCCCTCGCCGAGGCCGCGACGCTGACGTCAGGGGCATAACCGGCTCTTCGCAGATGAGGGTGTAGACGTCGAGGGTGCGTCGTTGGCCGGGTAAGGTGAATCGCTCTGGGTTTCGTTCCGTTCCGTTCTTCAAGCAAGGATGGAATTGATGAATCAGAAGTACTCGCCCGAGATGCGGGAGAAGGCGTTGCGGATGCTGGACGAGGCGAAGCCCTCGCATCCGAATCTCATGACCGCGGTGCGTCATGTCGCTGGGCTTCTTGGTATGAGCGCGGAGACGTTGCGGGTGTGGCATCGCCGTCGCGAAGTCGACGGCGGGCAGCGTCCCGGTGTGCCCACCGATGTTGCCGAGGAGAACAAGCGCCTGCGGCGTGAGAACGCTGAGCTGCGCAAGGCGAACGAAGTCCTCAAAGCCGCGAGCGTGTTTTTCGCGAAGGAACTCGACCGCTCCTGACGGGTCTGCCCCGCGCACACCGCTTCCGCTGTCCCGATAGCCGGTCGTCCACCGGCACAGGTGCGGACCATCCGGGTGAACGACCAGAACCCAGCAACTACCTGTAAATTTTGACGCTCGGTGGCGTTGTTGTGTGATCGCTCGGTGTCGCTAGTCGCCGACGACGAGCACGCGTGTAGCGGCTTCGACGACGTCGTCGGTGCGGATTGGACTGCGAACTGCAAGTTGAGCAGCGATCATGCCGCGAATGGGATGGTGCTTGACCGCTCCCGCACAGCTGACAGGTCGGTTGCGCCTGCGGACAGGTTCGTGACCCCATCGGTGAGTCTCAGCGGCCTTGTGATCGTTGTCGGCTCTGATCCTGACCCGCGGTTGCTACCGGATGTGGAGGGCGGCAGGTGGCGTCACCGTCGGGGTCGTCCTCGGTGGTCTCCCACCGCGACACCTCGGGTGCGGTGTCGTCCTGAAGGGACGCGGTGAGGCCTTCGTTGAGGGTGTCTTTGTCCGTCTTGGACGGATTCCACACGATGGCGAGCCGACGCGTCATCAGGGAGTCCGTTCGTGGAACGTCGCGAGCCGGCCACGCCCTGGTGCGCGTCGATCCGGCTCGCAGGCGTTCGGGTGCCTACTCGGCCTGCTCGTCTTCTTCGGGTTCGAAGGTGGACGCGGTGCCGGTGTGCCCGGCGGCGATACCCCCGGGGTGGTTGGGGATGGTTCCGTCGCCGCCGAGACCGCCTGGTTTGGTGGTGCCGTCGGAGTCGTGCGTGGGGACTTCGACGTCGGGTCCCTCCAGGGAGGTGTCCTCTGACAGCGGCTTGTCGTTCTCGGTCATGATTTGCTCCTTCGGGGTGTTGTTTCCGTGAGGGAGGGCGGGGAGGACCCGCGGG
>NZ_LSJW01000321.1:0-23679 GCF_001557335.1 Microbacterium sp. CCH5-D1 | reverse complement strand
GGGACGGCGTCTCACCCGCCTCCGCGGTGAGCTCGCCCGCTACTTCCTCGCGGACGCCTACGTGTTCCCCCTGCCGGATGAGGGGGAGGAGGCGATCATCCGGCGTCTGGGCGGTCTTCTGGTGCAGGCAGGCCTGATCGGCGAGGACTACATCGAGAACACCATCGTGCGGGAGCGGATGTCGTCGACCGCCTTCACGGATGCGCTCGCCGTGCCGCACGCGCTCCAGATGACCGCCACTCGCACGGCCATCGCCATCGGCGTCGCGGACGGCTCAGCGGCCTGGGGCGGAGGGCGAGTGCAGGTCGTCGCCCTCGCGGCGTTCAGCGAGAGCGACCGTGCGGCTTTCCAGACCGTGTTCGAGCAGCTCGTCGAGGTGTTCAGCGAGCGCGAGAGCGTGCAGCGGATCGTCCGGAAGGGGACGACTTTCGAGGCGTTCCTCGACGAGCTCGTCGCCGTGATCGACGGGTGAGGGTCGCGGTCAGCCGCGGGGAGCGAGAACCTCCGCGAGCTGATCGAGGACGGCCTCGGACGTCGGAGACGGTGCGGTCTCGATCTCGACCGGATCTCCTGTCGCGATCCCGAGGTCCATCACGGCCAGCACGCTGCTCAGGTCGACGGTGGTGCCGTCGGCCGTGCGGAGGGTGACCGGAGACCCGTGCGACTGCGCGAGTCGCACGAGCTCGGCCACCGGACGAGCGTGCACGCCGTTGTGCGCGCTGACGATGATGCGTCGGATCGGCATGCTCAGGAGCGTTCGTCGAGCAGGGTGCGCACCCCGGCTTCGAGTTCGGCGACGGCCTCTCGCGCGCGCTCGGCGGAGTCCGCCTTCGCGTCGATGTAGACCTTCAGCTTCGGCTCGGTGCCGCTGGGACGCACGATCACGCGGGACCCGTCCGTCAGCCGGTAGCGGAGCACGTCACCGGACGGCTGCCCCTGGCCCGCCTGCAGCAGATCCTCGGCCGAGGCGATCGACCGACCGGCGATGTGTGTCGGCGGAAGCGTGCGCAGGGCGAGCATCACGGTACCGATGATCGAGAGGTCTTCGACGCGCACCGACACCTGACCGCTGGCGAAGTGCCCGTAGGTCTCGCCGAGTTCGTCCAGCAGGTCGCTGAGCGTCGCTCCACGGTCGCGCGCCTCTGCCGCGAGGCCGAGGACCGCGACGGCGGCCGACACGCCGTCCTTGTCGCGCACGGTCTCCGGGTTCACGAGGTAACCCAGAGCCTCTTCGAAACCGAAGACGATGCCAGGGGCGCGTGAGATCCATTTGAAGCCCGTGAGCGTCTCGTGGAAGTCGAGTCCGTGGTGGGTCGCGACGGCGCCGAGGCCGGGGGAGGAGACGAGTGAGCAGGCGAGTGATGCCCCTGGCGTGCCCGCCGCAGCACGTGCCGCCCTCGCGCCGAGCAGGAGTCCGACCTCGTTGCCGGTGAGGCGACGCCAGCCGTCCGCTGCCGAGTCGTCGGGGATCGCGACGGCCAGGCGGTCGGCGTCGGGGTCGTTGGCGAGGATGAAGTCCGCCTTGACGCGCCGAGCCCTCGCGAAAGCGAGATCCATGGCACCGGGCTCCTCCGGGTTCGGGAAGGACACGGTGCGGAAGGTGGCGTCGGGCGTGAGCTGCTCGTCGACGACGAACGGCTGCGGGTATCCGGCGTCCTTGACGATGCGGGACAGCGTCTCCCAGCCCACGCCGTGCATCGCCGTGTACACCCAGCGCATCCCGGTGGTGCCGGCGGGGGCGGGGGCGACGGCGGCGGTCGCTGCGATGTATGCCTCGACGACGTCCTCGCCTGCGACCTCGTATTCCGTGGAGCGCGGCAGTGCCGTCACCGGTCCGGCGTCCGCCATCCGCTGGATGTGCGCGGCGATCTCCGCATCGGCCGGAGCGACGATCTGCGATCCCTGATCCGCGCCGCCCAGGTACACCTTGTACCCGTTGTCGTTCGGCGGGTTGTGGCTCGCGGTCACCATCACGCCGGCATCGGCTCCCAGGTGGCGCACGGCGAACGCGAGGACGGGGGTGGGGAGCAGACGGGGGAGCAGGACCGCCCGCAGTCCGGCTCCGGCGAACAGCTCGGCGGAGTCGGTCGCGAACACGCGGGAGTTGCGACGCCCGTCGTATCCGATCACCACCGTCGGCGTCTGGCCGTTCGACTTCTGACCGTTCGACTTCTCGCGCAGGTAGGCGGCGAATCCCGCCGCGGCCTGCGCGACCAGCACCCGGTTCATCCGGTTGCTCCCGGCGCCGAGCTCGCCGCGCAGACCGGCGGTGCCGAAGGCGAGACGCGTGCGGAAACGGTCGTCGAGGTCGGCGATCGCGTCCGCATCCCCGGCGGCGGCCCGGGTGATCACACCGGCCAGTTCGTCGCGGGTCTCGTGGTCGGGGTCCTGGCGCAACCAGGCGCGGGCCTGCGCGAGCCGCTCCTCGCTCACAGGGCCTCGACCACCCTGGCCAGAAGCGCGGAGATCACGGGCTCCGCCTCCCGTCCGGCCTCGATCACCTCGGCATGGCTGAGCGGGGTCTGCTGGATTCCCGCGGCGAGGTTGGTGATCAGGGAGAACCCGAGGATCTCCATGCCGGCCTCGCGCGCGGCGATCGCCTCGAGCGCAGTCGACATGCCGACGATGTGGCCGCCGATGTGCTTGGCCATCTGCACCTCTGCCGGGGTCTCATAGTGCGGGCCGCGGAACTGCGTGTAGACGCCTTCGTCGAGTGAGGGGTCGATCGAGCGGGCGACGTCCCGAAGACGTTTCGAGTACAGGTCGGTGAGGTCGACGAACGTGGCGCCCTCGAGCGGCGAATCGGCCGTGAGGTTGATGTGATCGCTGATCAGCACGGGCTGGCCAGGGGTCCAGGTCTCGCGGATGCCGCCGGCTCCGTTGGTCAGCACCATGATCTTGGCGCCCGTCGCGGCTGCCGTGCGGACGCTGTGCACGACGCGGCGTACGCCGTGGGCCTCGTAGTAGTGGGTGCGCGCGCCGATGACGAGGACGTTCTTGCCGCCGGGGGTGCGGATGCTGCGCAGTGTGCCGACGTGGCCTTCGAGCGCGGGCTTCGAGAAGCCGGTGACCTCGGTCGCGGGGATCGTGGCGACGGTCTCGCCGATGATGTCGGCCGCCTTGCCCCAGCCGCTGCCGAGGGTGAGGGCGATGTCGTGGTTCTCGACGCCGGTCAGACGGGCGATGTCGGCTGCGGCCTGCGCGGCCACCTCGAACGGGTTCGCGGTCGGGTCGTCGAGGGGGTTGCTGTGCGTTTCGGGCATGGATCCACTCTAGGAAGGTGCAGGCTCGGGTGCCAGGATTGCGCGAGAATGGATTCCATGTCTTCCACCACTTTCGAGCGCACTCAGCGCGTCGCCGTGCTCGGCGGCGGTCCCGGCGGCTACGAGGCGGCCCTCGCGGCCGCCCAGTTGGGTGCCGAGGTCACCCTGGTCGAACGGGTGGGAGTCGGCGGATCAGCCGTGCTCACCGACGTCGTGCCTTCGAAGAGCCTGATCGCCACCGCCGATGCGGCCGTCGCCATCTCCGAGGCCAGCGACCTCGGCGTGAACTTCTATGCCAAGGGCGACCACTCCCGCCCCCTCAAGCCCGAGATCGCGATCAACCTCGCCGCCGTGAACAAGCGCCTCCTCGCGCTCGCCGGCCAGCAGTCCGAGGACATGCGCGCGACGCTCCTCGAGGCCGGTGTGCGCATCCTGTCCGGCCACGGACGCCTCGAAGGGCCCACGGCGATCATCGTCTCGACCGGCCAGGGCGGCACCGACTTCGACCGGGTCGAGGCCGACACCATCGTCGTGGCCGTCGGCGCCTCGCCGCGCGAGCTGGACTCCGCGAAGCCCGACGGCAAGCGCATCCTGACGTGGACGCAGCTGTACGACATGAAGGCGCTCCCCGAGCACCTCATCGTGGTCGGATCCGGTGTCACCGGAGCGGAGTTCGCCTCCGCGTACATGAACCTGGGCGCCAAGGTGACCCTGATCTCGAGCCGTGAGCAGGTGCTCCCCGGCGAGGACAAGGACGCGGCTGCGGTGCTGGAGAAGGTCTTCAAGCGCGGGGGAATGCAGGTGCTCTCCAAGTCGCGCGCCGACAAGGTGGAGGTCACGGACGACGGCGTCACCGTCACGCTGTCCGATGGGCGCACGGTCGAGGGCAGCCACTGCCTCATGGCCGTCGGGTCCATCCCGAACACCGCAGGCATCGGTCTCGAGGAAGCCGGCGTCGAGCTCGACGAATCCGGGCACGTCCGGGTGAACAAGGTCGCTCGTACCTCGGTCCCCAACGTGTACGCCGTCGGCGACTGCACGAACTTCTTCCCGTTGGCCTCCGTCGCGTCGATGCAGGGGCGCACCGCGGTGTTCCACGCCCTCGGCGACATCGTGATCCCGTTGGAGCTGATCAAGATCACCTCCAACATCTTCACCGCGCCCGAGATCGCCACGGTCGGCTACGGCGTCAAGGACGTCGAGGATGGCGTCGCGGACGGCATGGTCTACAAGCTGCCTCTCGCGGCGAACCCGCGCGCGAAGATGATGGGCATCAAGGACGGCTTCGTGAAGCTCATCGCGCGGAAGGGCTCCGGTACGGTGATCGGCGGTGTGATCGTCGCTCCGAAGGCCTCGGAGCTGATCTACCCGATCGCGGTCGCCGTCGAGCGCCGCCTCACGGTCGATCAGGTCTCGCGGGTCTTCGCCGCCTACCCCTCGCTGTCCAGCAGCATCACCGACGCGAGCAGGGCGATGCACCTCGTGAACATCTCCTGACGCCCGTAGGCACAGCAAAGGCGCCCCACTTCGGTGGGGCGCCTTTCGCGTGTCAGCGGGAGGATCAGCTGATGGTGAGCAGCTGGTGTCCCGCGGAGACCGTGGCGCCGGCATCGGCGTTGATGTTGCCGACGACGCCGTCCTTGTGCGCCTGCAGCGGCTGCTCCATCTTCATGGCCTCGAGCACGACGACCAGATCGCCCTTGACGACCTGCTGTCCGTCGGCGACCGCGATCTTCACGACCGTGGCCTGCATGGGGGACTTGACGGCATCCCCCGAGGCTCCGGCGTTGGCCGTTGTGGCATGGCTGCGGCGCGACGGGGGAACCGCGGCGGGGCGCCCAGCGGTGCCTGCGGCGACGGCGACGCGGTCCGGCAGGCTCACCTCGAGGCGCTTGCCGGAGACCTCGACGACGACCGTGTGCCGGGCTTCGGAGGCAGCCGGCGCCTCGAGCTCTCCGTCCCACGCCGGGATGTCGTTGACGAACTCGGTCTCGATCCAGCGCGTGAAGATGCCGAACTCGCCGCTCTCCGCTGTGAACGCAGGATCGCGCACGACCTTGCGGTGGAACGGGATGACGGTGGGAAGGCCGGCGACCTCGAACTCGTCGAGGGCACGGCGCGAGCGCTCGAGGGCCTCTGCCCTGTCCTTGCCGGTCACGATGATCTTGGCGAGCAGCGAGTCGAAGGCACCGGAGACCGAGTCGCCCGCAGTGACACCGGAATCCAGACGGATGCCGGGGCCTCCGAAGGTCTTGAAGACGTGGATCGGGCCCGGCTGGGGCAGGAATCCGCGACCGGGGTCCTCGCCGTTGATGCGGAACTCGATCGAGTGGCCCTGCGGCTTCGGGTCGTCGTAGTCGATGGTGCCGCCGGCCGCGATACGGAACTGCTCTCGTACCAGGTCGATGCCGGTGACCTCCTCGGAGACCGGGTGCTCGACCTGCAGACGTGTGTTCACCTCGAGGAAGGAGACGGTTCCGTCGGCTCCGATGAGGAACTCGCAGGTACCGGCGCCGACGTAGCCGACCTCCTTGAGGATGGCCTTGGAGGCGGTGTAGAGGAGGTCGTTCTGCTCCTGCGTGAGGAACGGAGCCGGCGCCTCCTCGACGAGCTTCTGATGGCGGCGCTGCAGCGAGCAGTCACGCGTCGAGATCACGACGACGTTGCCTTCGGCATCGGCCAGGCACTGGGTCTCGACGTGACGCGGCTTGTCGAGGTACTTCTCGACGAAGCACTCGCCGCGGCCGAAGGCGGCGACGGCCTCGCGCGTGGCGGACTCGAAGACCGACACCACCCTGGCGCGACCGCCGTTCGACCCGGAGCTCGAGGCCGCTCTCGCCCTCGTCGCCGACCAGCTGCCGCCGACCCTGACGGCAGAGATGATCCCGCTGCTGCGCCAGTCGCCGGTGAGCGGGGAGGACGAGATCTTCGCGGTGCTCGCCGACCGCGGCTTCACCCGACGGGACGTCTCGATCGCGGGTCATGGTGGCGATGAGATCGTCGTCTCCGTGATCGAGAAGGAGGGCAGGACCGGCACCGGCCCCGGGTTCTTCCACACGCACGGCGGCGGCATGATCATCGGCAACCGCTGGCTCGGCGTGGCCGGCTTCCTCGACTGGGCGGAGCGCTTCGACGGCGTGATCGTCACCGTCGAGTATCGGCTCGCCCCCGAGTTCCCGGATCCGTACCCGGTGGAGGACTGCTACGCGGGCCTGCTGTGGACCGCGGAGCACGCCGAGGAGCTCGGCATCGACCTCTCCCGGCTGTTGATCGGCGGAGGCAGTGCCGGGGGTGGGCTGGCCGCGGGCACCGCCCTTCTCGCCCGCGATCGACGTGGCCCTGAACTGGTCGGCCAGCTGCTCATCTACCCGATGCTCGACGACCGAGACGAGTCCGTGTCGACGCACCAGATCGACGGGATCGGCGTCTGGGACCGGGGCTCGAACGTGACGGGGTGGACCGCGCTCCTGGGCGATCGCGTCGGGACGGACGACGTCTCCGTATACGCCGCCCCGGCGCGCGCGACCGACCTGAGCGGGTTGCCGCCCGCCTTCATCGACTGCGGCAGCGCGGAGGTGTTCCGCGACGAGGACGTCGCCTACGCCACGAAGCTCTGGGAGGCCGGGGTGCAGGCGGAACTGCACGTCTGGGCAGGGGGGTTCCACGGCTTCGACATGTTCGCTCCGCACACGGCCGTCGCGCAGGCCATGCTCGCCGCCCGCGACGACTGGGTGAACCGGCTGCTCTCCTGAGCCCGCGTCGACCGGAAGAGGGAACTCCCACCCCATAGGGTGGAATCCCCGTGCGATGGAGCCCGACATGCAAGATCTGCTGGGGCGTCTCACCGCCCTCGACCCGGATGCGAGCGAGACGCTCAAGGTCGTCACCTACTTCGACGCCCTCGTCGCCCGCTCCGTGGGAGTCGAGAGCATGCTGCGAGGTGCGGCGGTGCTGAGCGGCGCGACCGTCGGACAGCGTGACGGCAGACAGATCATGCGCGTGCGGGCCGACGGGGTGCGCATCGATCCCGTCGAGCCGTCTCACTCCTGGCCGGTACGGGAGAGCGGACCGGATGCGGTCGCCTGGATCGAGCGCGAAGGCGATGCGCACACGAACGACGCGATGATCCTGGAACGGCTCAGTCTCGCCCTCGGGATCATCAGGGCGCGCCGATCGGTCGGCCCCGAGAGCGCGGTCGAACTCGCCATCAGCTCCTATGCCGGTGCGGAGGAGAGGGCAGCGGCACTGCCTCGACTCCGCATCGCTGCGGACTCCCTGCGGCTCGTCGCCTCTCCTCCCGACCCCGCTCCGCTGCCGGTGCATCCCTCGGCTGTCGTCGCCACCCGGCACGGCCTGACGCGAGCGACGATCCTCGACGCCGAGATGCAGCCCGTCGACGCCTGGCCGCACCGTGTCGACCTGCGGTTGGGGCTCGGCATCGTCGGCCCGGCGGAGGGTCTTCCCGCGTCGTGGGCGTCGGCGCTCGTGGCCGTGCGACTGACCAGCCCGGAGGAGCCGGTGGTCGATGCCGCCGACCTCGGTGGTCTGCTGCTCGTCGCCGAGGCTGCGGGGCGGGGGCCCCTCCACCCTGATGCGGCGGCACTCGCGGCACTCGATGAGCGCAGTCGGGAGCTTCTCGACGCCGTCAGCGAGGAACGGAGCGTGCGCGCCGCAGCCGCGCGGCTCGGGCGGCACCACTCCAGCGTGCAGGAACGCCTGAGCGTGCTCGTCGATGCGCTCGGGTATGACCCGCGCACGTCCCGCGGCCACGCCAGGTACGTGGTGGCGCGGATGCTCTTGACCCTCGGCTCCTGAACGGCCGTCGAGCGTTTCACTCGAAGCCGGGGTAGTCCTTCAGCTTCTCCTGGAACTCGGCACGATCCGCCTCGCTGAGCACCCCGCTCGCGATCGCCGTCAGCTGCAGCCCTTCCAGCGGCTCGCCGGTGCGCGCGTTCTGCGCCTCCCGTGCCGTGCGGAAGCCGCCGTCCGAATCGTTCGAGAGGTCATTGATCGTGGCGTAGAAGCGGAGAGGGTCGGGGAAGTTCTCGGTGTAGTACTCCCACGTGGTCTGCGTGCGCGGGTCGTCGCTGCCGTACAGCTTCGCGATCATCGCGGGGTCGATGCCCGACACCGCGGGATCATTGAACGAGTACAGGTCCCACAGCCCGTGGTCGACGACCACCTCACTGATCACGGCCATCACGGCGCGCTTTCGGTCGTAGCCCTGGACAGGCTCGTTGGTCGCCCAGGCGGCGGAGGTGAACTCGACCAGCATCGACTCCCCGCCGTAGCCGTTGCGCTCCGGGCGCAGGTCTTCATCGCCCACCTGCGTCCAGGTGAAGCCGAACTCGTCGGTGAGTCGCGCCCGGATGTCGGCGAACAGCGTCTCAGTCTGCGCACGCACCTCGTCGAGCGACTGCTGAGACAACGCCTTCTGCGGATCGGTGCCCTTGATCCCGGGATAGGCTTCCGCGTGCCTCTGGGCGGCCGTCTTCGTGCCCTCGTAGTTGCCCGAGGCCGAGGTCTGCAGTGCGCTCATGCCGCCGACCGTCGCGACGTTGAACAGGATCGCGATGACCAGGCCGATCGCCCCGAGCTTCCGTCCGCGCACGGAGAAAAGCGCCGCGATGATCACGCCGGCGACCACGAGCTGCAGTGCGAGCATCGTGACCCCGTAGAGGAGGTCGGTGCCGCCGGCGACGAAGGTGCCGAGCAGGATGAGCGCGAAGAGGATGGATGCGGTGAGGGCGATCCAGCCGAGGGCGTTCGCGGGCTGTTTCGACTCCTCCGCAGGCATGGAAACCGCCACGGGCGGGGCGGGCGTCGATCCCCAGGCCTCACGACGCGCCCCGCGATACCCCCCGGGCGGAGGAACGGGGGGAGCGCCCTCGGTGCCCGAGAGGTAGCGAGCGCGCTGCCTCTCGTGGTCGCTCACCACGGCTTCTCCGTCCCCGAGCCACCGGGGTCGTCGCCCTGCTGCTGGTCACGCTCCTGCGTGCCCTGCTCGAGCTTGTCCTGGAGGCCCTTCAGCTTGTCCTCGGAGGGCTGCTCCTTCTCGCCGGGCTGTGGCTGCGGTTGGGGCTGCTGCTCCTCCTGCTGCTTCTGCTTCAGCCGGTCCGCCGTGCCGTCGAGGGAGTCGGACATGTCGCGCTGCGGGTCGGGGGACTGCTGCTGTGCCTCGTCGCTGCGGCATTCCTCCGGGGTGTCGGCGGTGATTCCGAGCGCCTCGCCGTAGAGCGCCGCTGCGCCCGTGCCGTCGCCGTCCGCAC
Source organism: Microbacterium sp. CCH5-D1 (assembly GCF_001557335.1). Taxonomy (NCBI): domain Bacteria; kingdom Bacillati; phylum Actinomycetota; class Actinomycetes; order Micrococcales; family Microbacteriaceae; genus Microbacterium; species Microbacterium sp. CCH5-D1. Next base: position 14,147 of record NZ_LSJW01000321.1, on the reverse strand, counting down.
GGGCCGCATCGCCCATGCGCTCGATGATCAGCGCGAGGTTGATCCGCACCGCGCACACTTCGAGGCCGGTCGCGAGGTCGAGCGCCTCTTCGAGCTGGACACGGGCTTCGGGGAGTTGCTCGGCCGCACCGAGTGCCGTGCCGATGTTGAAGGGCGCCTTGTACGGCTCGAACCAGTTGAGGAAGTCCTGTCCACGCGCGGAGGCCTCAGCGCCGGCGAAGTCGTCGACGACGTAGGCGGTGATGGCCTGGTGCGCGAAGGCGTACATGCTCAGCAGCTTGCCCACGAAGAGAAGCGCGGCGAGTGTGAGCGGAATCGTCCCGATCGCCACCCAGCGGCGGACGCGGCGACGGTGGCGGTTGGACCGGAGAAGGGCGGCGGCGCGGTCGGCCGCCCGGGCGGTGGTGGTCGAGGGTCCGACCTCGGTCGTCGAGGGTGCCGACGGATCTGTCACGCCCAACCCCCTTACCGATCGACGACTGCTCAGCGCGAGGATTCTGGTCCCCGAAGCGGCAGGACGAAGCGCTGAACATCCTATCCGGGGATCCTCAGGATGCGATTCAGCCGACCTCGGGTGCCGAGGCCGGCTGAATCATGAGGAGGGACGATGCCCGTCCCCGAGCGCTACTCGGCCGCGGTGACGCGGAAGGAATCGAAGGACACGATTGCCGCGGCAGTCGAGCTACCGGAGCGGTTGCCGCTCAGGCCAACCCCACCCCCGGGCTGCAGAGGCGTGTTGTCGGTCGCCTTGAGCTGCCAGTCGGTCGGCTCTGTCGTTCCGGTCGCCCAGATCTTCGCCTTGATCGACGCCTGTGCTGTGCCCGTCACCGTGACCTTGAGCGTGTACGAGGTGTTCGCCGCGAAGGCGAGCCCGGACACGGCCTGGGTGGCGAGCACGGTGCCGTCGCGGTGCGCGACGAGCCAGATCGTTCCGTCGGGGCGGAGCCACGCGCGAACGAGGTACTTCCCGGCGGTCGAGTCCCGTGCGATGACGCCGATGTAGGCACCACCCGCGGCGGGAGCCTGGTCGAGGCGGAAGCTCGTCTCCAGAGCCGGGCTCGGAATCGACGGCGTGTTCAGCGTCGCGTGCCGGGTGTCGCCTGCGGCCAGATTCAGCTTCCCGAAACCGTCGGCGACTGTGGTCGTCGTCGTCGTTCCACCTGCGATCTTCCAGGCGCCGCCCACGATGGCATTACCCCAGCCGCGAGTGGAAGGCTGCTCGAACTCATCGCTCGCGAGCGCTGCGGGAGCCGTCACGATGGCTTCCCGGGTGGTGGTTGCCACGCCGCCCAGGTCGTCGGTCACGGTGAGGGTGACGGTGCGCGTGCCTGCCGTCGCGTAGGTGTGGTTCGCCGCCGCGCCCTCGCCGGTCGTGCCGTCGCCCCAGTTCCAGCTGTAGCTCTTGATCGTGCCGTCGGAGTCGGACGATGCCGAGGCGTCGGCTGTGATGGTCAGCGCCGACGCGGAGAGTGTGAACGACGCGGTGGGCACCACGTTGGGACCTTGGATGAGAACCGGCTTCTTGATGGATCCCACGAGTCCCTGACTGTCGGTGACCGTCAGCTTGACCTCATAGGTTCCGGGCGCCGCATAAGTGTGCGCCGCAGTCTTGCCGGCCGCGGTCGAACCGTCACCGAAGTCCCATCGGTACTCCGCGATCGTCGTAGAGCCAGGGGGTACTGAGGAGCTCGCGTCGAAGGCCGCGTCGAGCCCGGTCGCCGTTGCCGTATAGGCGGCGACGGGGGCTGTGGAGCCGTTTCCGACGCTGTAGTGGGTCTTGATCTGTCCCGCGGTCAGGCCATACGGGTAGACCGCGAACTCATCGACGTTGCCGAGGAGGGGAGTCGTCTTCGGTGCGTTCGCCCAGCCGGTCAGGTTGCCGTTGCCGATCTTCCAGAAGCCGTTGTAGTCCTGCGCCTTGGTCACTCCGGGGAGGTGTCCGTCGAGCTTCCCGTCGATGAAGAGCTTCATTCCGTCGGGGCTCACCGACGCGACGACATGATGCCAGCGGTTGTCGTTGTATGCCGTCGCGGTCGTGAGAACCTTCGTGCCGTCGTTGTAGACCCCGAAGTTCACACGGCCGTCGTCTGACATGTAGACGGTTCGGTCGAAGTTCTTCGAGAGCACGGTGGCCGAGCTCTGGAAGTCGAACAACAACCCGCCGCTGGTCGTCGAGGTCTGGAACCACAGCTCGGCCGAGAACGACGAGGGCGCCGCGACCTTCGTGGTCGTGTCGACTCGCCCGGTCACTGTGCCGTCGAGGGCTGTCGCACCGGCTACGCCCTTCGGCACACCTGACGACTGAGGAGTTGCTCCTGAGCGGAGGATCGGACTGTTCGTTCCCGCCACATCCTGTGCGACGGTTCCCAATGGGTAGTACAACTCGGGGCCGTCAGCGAGCACGGCGTTGGAGTACGCCGGAGTGGACTCGGCCACCGTGGCAGTCGTCGTCTTGCTCGAAACCGTGTGGCCGTTGCTGTCCGTGGCCGTGAACGTGTATTGCTGCTGTGAACCTGCCGGCGCTGTCGTGTCTTCGAAGGTCACCGCTGGCAGGTTCCACCAGGTGGAGTCCATCTTCGTGGTGAACAACGGCGTGGTCGAGCCGGCGCGGCGCAGCTCGTATGTGAGCGTGAGGTCGTCACGGTCCCAGTTGGCGGGAATCGTGACCTTCACGCGGCCGGGGACGAGCGAAGTCGCGGTCGGCACCCACTTCTCGCCGGAGAGGCGGGGTCCGTCCTTCGGGCCCTCGGGAGGCGTGGTCGAGAAGCGGACGAGCCCTTCGAACTGTCCGTTGTTGACGGAGCGGAACTCGCCGCCGATGGAGATCATGTTGCCCGTGCCGGTGATCGACAACCCGGCCTGGCCGAGTCCGGTCGTGGTACCGACAGCCCAGTCGGGCGTCCACACGTAGGGAGAGGGCGCGGGCGTTCCGGCCCAGTCCTTGTACTGGGGCGTCGCCGGCTGAGTGCCGAGCGTCCCGCGCGCATCGGCGGTGAAGGCCTCGGAGTAGCGGTGTGTGCGCGGCGACTGCTCCGGGTGCAGGCCCATGGTGCTGCAGGCGTGAGTGTGGCTGGTGGTGTAGATGACCTTGCCAGTGGAGTAGACGCCGTAGTGGTCACCGAGGCAGTCCGCGATCCAGCGGACCTTGCCCGTCCCGGCTTCAGCAGCGAACGTCCCTTCGAGGTTGGCGACATCGGCGTTCGCGTACGCCCAGCCTGTGCCGTAGACCCCGGTGGCATCGGTCGCGAGGCCGAAGATTCCGGACTTTCCCGCGGAAGGGCCCGTGCCCACACCGTTCTTGACCGTGTCGGGAAGCTCCCATGCGGTGTCGACTGCGCCGGTGACCTTGTCGACGGCACCGATGCCGCGCAGCCCCGTGTCGCCGTTGATCTGCGAGAAGCGTCCGCCGATGATCGTGTCGATCCCGGCCGGGTCCATCACGAGGGCGTCGACCTGCTGATCGGTCTGAGGTGCCCAGGGGAGGAGTGCTCCGTTGGCGGTGTTGAACGCGCTGAGGTTCTTCCGCGCGGTGCCGTTGGCCTGCGAGAACAGACCGCCGGCGTAGACGCTCGTGCCCGAAGTCGCCAGCGCGTAGACGCCTGATCCGCCGATGGAGGGGATGAAGCCGGGCACGAGCTCGCCGGTCTTCGCGTCGATGGCTGCGATGTTCCACCGGTCTTTGCCGTTGACCTTGTTGAACGAGCCACCGATGTAGATGCGGCTGCCGTCGGGGGAGGCGGCGACGGCCTTGATCACCCCGTTGACCGTGGGGGCGAACGGAAGGAGCGCGCCGGTGTTGATGTCGTACGCGAGCACGTTCGACCGTGCTGTGAGCGCGGTGCCGGGCTTGGCCTTCGGCTCGCGGGCGTTGTCGAACTTGCCGACGGCGTACACGGTCGAGCCGATGGTCGTCTGCGCCCAGACGTACCCGTTGTCGATCTGCACCGTCGGAATCGGATCCGACGTGACGACGTTGTCATCACGCTGCAGCAGCGGTGGCAACGTCGGCGGTGCGTCGGCAGCCACGGCGGCTCCACCACCGAACGACACGAGCCCGCTGACGACCAAGGCTCCGACGACCGTCGCGATGACGGTCTTTCGGGCGCGCTTCAGAACACGCTTGTTCCCCATGTTTTGCTTCCCCAGTGATCTGATGCCGACGTGAGAGTCGACATGACATCGCAGCGTGAAACGACCGCGGGAGCTTCCCCAAGCTCATGTGACTCCGCGGTCGGATCGCATCTGCGAACCCCCGTCGCGTCCGAGATAGTCCGCGACGTGTAAAACAATAGCATCCGATATCCGGAGGTTGCTGAGTGTCAGCTTCCAGATGGAAGGGCTGCTCGCTATCGCGCTGCTGCGTCGGACCGAGGAGCACGGAGATGCCGCAGTCGCGCGATCAGCAGGGTCGCCCGCCCGAGCTCCACGCCCAGGATGGCCAGGGCGACGAGCGCGGCGATCCAGTACAGCTCGATGACGTTGCCGACCTCGCCCGAATCGGCGTAGTCGGTGGTGGTGGACGGGGCAGCGGGAAGCACGGGCGCGGTGTCCGCCGTCCGATGCGAGTACTCCACACCGAGGTCGTCGGCGATCGTCTCGAGGGTCGACTCGTCGATCACCGAGAGCGCATCGGCGCCCTGGTACTGGATGTAGTCGCCTCCCTGATCCGAGACGCCGCCCGTGGTGATGCGCATCGGCCCGCCCTCGGCTGTGCCGTAGCCGAACACGGCTCCCGAATCGGTGTACTTCTCGCTTGCGCTGAACGACTCCGGCGGCGTGTCGACCGTCTGCTCTCCGTCGCCGAAGTAGAACACCATGCGCGAGCGGTCGGGAGACGACTCGGCCGCCGAGGCGAGCGTCTCCGAAAGCAGCGGAGCGGCGATGCCGATCGAGCTTCCGCGTGACTGGCTGGTGACCTCGGGGCGCAGCACCTGCAGCGAACCCATGAGCGCGGTGGTGTCCGTGGTCAGGGGAACCCGCAGCTGGGCGGCGGCATCCGAGGTGATGAGCGCGAAGCGTGCTCCCGGGTACTCCTCCACGAGCGCGCGCACGTCCTCGCGGATGCCGTCGAGCCGCGGTTCCCCGTCGCCCCAGTCCTCGGCCACGATGCTCGCCGTGGTGTCGACCACCAACACGATGTCGGTGTCGGTCGCGAGGGTCTGCGTGGCTCCGCCGGGAATGCCGGGACGAAGCAGGAGCGCGACGCAGGCGAGCACCAGCAGCAGCCGCATGGCCCACAGCGCACGATGCCCGGCGAGTGCGCGCCCGTCCGCGATCGGCACGCCGCCCGATTTCGGCGCACGGACAAGCACCCAGACGGCGACGGCGAGGACCGGTGCGCACAGCAGCGCGATCAGCAGTGGGTTGAGCACGGGTTGGAAGATCACAGTCGCACCCTCCACAGCACCACGACGAACCCGAGCACGCTGAGGCAGAGCACCACGATCCACAGGTTCGGGGTGTCGGTCCAGACCACCTGCGCCTCTCCGCGCAGCTCGGTCGCCTCCTGCTCCTGCACCTGGTCCACGATGTCGGAGACGGTGGTCGTGTCGCGCAGCCCGAACGCGGCGCCCCCCGTCGCCTCTGCTGCCGCGCTGAGCTCGGCGCTCACATCGGCGTCCTTGCCCTGGACGGGGTTCAGTGCGAAGACGCGCACGTCCTTCGAGGCGGCGTAGGCGGCGGCTTCCTCCAGCGTCACGATCGAGGCGCCGTTGACCTCGTTGTCGGTGGCGAAGATCACCGAGCGCGAACGCTCATCGTCCGGGTGGTCGAAGCCCATCGCGCAGGCCGCGAGGCCGTCGCCGATCAGGGAGGCGCCGTTGCCGTTGAGCGTGCCGATCCAGTGCTCCGGAACCTGGTCGACGAAGTCGAAGCTCTCGGTCATGCTGGCCAGGTGCTCGCGGACGAAGTCGTAGTCGTCGGTGAGGGGGAAGATCTGCACGGGCGAGCTGTTGAAGATCGTCAGGCCGATGCGCTCCCCCTCGAAGCCGTCCAACAGCTCGTCGAAGACGTTCAGCACCTCGACGTCGACCTCGGTCATGGAGCCGGAGACGTCGAGGCACAGCATGATGTCGCGGCTCGTGTTGACGGGCTGCACGGTCTGCGCCGACATCGGCCGCGCGGCAACCACCCCCGACACGATCGCGGCTGCCGCGCCGAGCGCGAGGACGCCGGACAGCGCGAGTGCCCGTCGCGTCAGGGCACGGCGGAACGAGGGCAGTGTGCGCAGGCGTTCGGCGCGGGCGACGCGGGCGGCGTCTCCGGCCCCGGCACGCCCCTCGCGTCGGAGTCCGAGGACGAGCCCGATCGCGAGCGCCACCAGCACGACGGCGACCGCGCCCACCAGCATCCAGATGTTCGCTAGTGCCATGTGCGCACCACCGTCCTCGCCGCTTCGGCGCCGGCCACGGGGTCGATCACCGGGCCGGGTCGGAAGATGCTCGGATAGTAGTGCCTGCCCAGCGCGTCGATGAGAGCCGGGTGGACGCCGCGCGCCACCAGGTCGTCGAGTGCGAGCACCGGCGCCTCCAGGCCGCTGTACTCGTTCACGAAGGCGCGCACGACCCTGCTCAACTCGACGTTCGCCTGCCGCGCCGACAGGCGCCGTTCCCGGTAGTCCGTCTCGATCTGCTGGATCCGGGCCAGGTACTCTGTGCGCAGCTGCGACAGCACGTCGATGATGAGCGGAACCTGCCCGGCATTCGGGTCCGCGGTGGCGAGGGTGCGACGGGGTCGCGTGAGCGCGATCAACAGCCACGCACCGAGCACCAGCAGCGCGAGGATGCCGATCGCGAGCAGGAGCCACCCCCAGCCGTACTGGGCCGGCGGGTAGAGGTCGTCAGAGCCGGGCATTCGACCTCCGGTTCAGCAACGCCAGCAGCTGGGCGACGGCATGGTCCTGCCCGTCCAGCGTGGAGTGGCTGATCTCCATGCGGGTGAGCAGATCGTCGAGGTGCGCGGCTTCGGCCTCGCGCTGGGCGGTCAGCTCCTGCACGATCTCGCGGTCGCCCTGCACGAAACCCGGCACCTGCCATCGGCTGTCGACGTCCCTGCGGATGCGCCCCGTGGCGTGATCGAGCACGGGCTCGGCATCGCGCAGCGTGAGCCACAGCACGTCGTGCTGCACTCGAAGTCGGCGCAGCATCCGCTCGGTCTCGCTCGTGAGGGGAGCCTCGTCGGTGATCACCACCACGATCATGCGGCGGGCGATCGTGCGTGTGACGAAGGAGAGCAGGGCATCGCGATCACTCGGGGCGCTGCTCTCGTCCACAGCCCTGTCGATCGTGCGCAGCGCGTGTTCGAGAGCGCCCTCGCTGCGTCCCGGTGCGAGGCGGCGCACCTTCGCGGAGTCGCCGTAGACAGTGGTGAAGTCGTCGCCGTGACGCAGCGTCAGCACGCCGAGCACACCCGTCGCGAGGATCGCGAGCTGCTTCTTCGACTGCTCGTCCGCCGCGAGGGCCGACATCGAGCGCCCGGTGTCGACCACGAACAGCACGGTGTGCATGCGGGTGGCGCGCGAGCGCTTCACGAGGGGCGTCCCCAGCCGGGCGGTCGCACGCCAGTCGATGTCGCGCACCTGATCGCCGTACTCGTACTTGCGCAGGTCTTCGAAGTCGAGGCTCCGTCCGCGCAGCAACGACGCGTAGGCGCCGTCGAGCGCGTGCAGCGACTTGCGCGTCGAATGGATGAAGAGCTTGCTCTTCACCTGCGTGATCAGGCTGGGCATGTGGCGATGAGTCCCGAGGCGCCGGGTCAGGGGGTCGGGACCGAGGCGAAGATCTGGTCGATGATCTCCTCGCTGCGGATGCCCTCGGCGTCGGCCTCGAACGTCAGCAGCACGCGGTGCCGGAGGATCAGGTGCCGCAGTTCGCGGATGTCTTCGGGCAGCACGTGCGCGCGTCCCTTGAGCAGCGCCAGCGCGCGCGAGGCCTGCAGGAAGGCGATGCTCGCGCGCGGACTCGCGCCGTACTTGATGAAGCGGGCGCGCTCCTCGCCGATGTACGGCGCGGGATTGCGGGTGACGTAGGCGATCGACACGATGTAGTTGCGGATCGCGGGGTCGACGTAGATGCGGCTCGCGACATCCTGCAGCAGGTGCACATCGTCGAGGCTGACGGCGCTGGTCACGTGCCGGTCGGGGTCGAGCACGCCGGAGTCGATGCGGCTGAGCACTTCGAGCTCCTCGGTGGGGCTCGGGTACTCGACGATCTCCTTGAGCAGGAAGCGGTCCATCTGCGCCTCGGGCAGCTCATACGTGCCCTCCTGCTCGATCGGGTTCTGCGTCGCGATCACCAGGAACGGCTTGGGCAGGTGGTGGATCTCTCCGCCGATCGTGGTCTGATGCTCCTGCATCGCCTCGAGCATGGCGCTCTGCGTCTTGGCGCTGGAGCGGTTGATCTCGTCGAGCAGCACGAAGTTCGCATGCACGGGGCCGAGCACCGTGCGGAACGAGCCGGTCGCCGCATCGTAGATCTGGTTGCCCGTGATGTCGCTCGGCAGCAGGTCGGGGGTGCACTGGATGCGCTTGAACTGCGCCTTCACGGTGTCGGCGAGGGTGCTCGCCGCGGTGGTCTTGGCGAGTCCCGGCACGCTCTCGAGCAGAATGTGGCCGCCGGCGATGAGGGCGACGAGCAGGCTGGTGCGCAGACGGTCCTGGCCGACCATCTTCGCGGAGTACGAGGTCGAGATGACTCGCAGCACCTCGGAGGCCCTGGCCATCTCGGCGTCCGTGGGCGCGGCGTTGGTGGGTGCGGCGGGAGGTGTCGGCGGGTGCGTCTGCGCGGGGCCGGGCGGAGGCGGCGGTGCGGAGATCGTCTGCAGGTCCGGCGTGGAGGACTCGGTCATCGGTAGGCTCCCTCGTTCGGGGACCCGCGTCGCGGCTGTCCCCCGCGGACCAGCGTAATCGCAACGACGGAGCGGCCGGCTGTGCGCGGTCTGACGATCACGCTCCGCTCACCTGCATGAACCGATCGCGGATGCAGGAGGTTTCGTCGTGCAGACCCCCTGCATCCGTCGATGGATCATGCATGCGGCGGACGTCACTGGCCGAACATCGTCGCGACGGCCGCGACCCCTCCGAATGCGAGGACGACGACGAGCGTGATGACCCAGAGGCTCATGGCGATCGCGTTGAGGGCGACTCCCCAGCCGGCCCTGGTGCGTGCCTGCGGCTCGTGACGCAGCGAGAGGATGCCGAAGATGAGTCCGATGACCGGCGCGAAGAAGGTCCAGCCGGCGAAGAGAGAGCAGATCCCGAGAACGAGACTGACCGTCCCTTTCGCGGTCGAGGTCGCAGGGGCGGACAGGGCTGAAGGGGAGACGGTGGTTGACATGTCTTCCACGCTAGGACGGGGCCGCAGCACAGGGCATCGGCCCTGAGTGCCGGCGTCGTACATCCAGCGGATGATCTCGTCTACTCCCGTGCTCGACCATCGTGTCGGGTCCGCGCATCCTCGAGAAGTCGCTTCCGGAAGTCCGCGAGCATCTCGGCCGGCGTCGCCGACGCGACCACCGTGGCGCCGAGCTCGCCGGTCGCTCGCCGCTCAGCGAGCAGATCGTCGAAGCGTGCGTCGAGGAGTGCCTTCAGCTGATCGCCGTTGGACCAGCGTCCATCGTGTCCTCCCGCACCATCTCGGAGGGCCCGTTCTCCCGTGTCCAGAACCAGATACAGAAACGCCGCGGAACGAGGAATTCTCGTGAGCTGGTGACGGTATTCGGACTGCCATCGGCCGAACTCCTCCGGTGACAGAAGATCGACGTCGAACATGATCTCCGTGTACATCTTCACGCGCATCGGCGAGGCATCGGTCACGACGTAATCGAACGGGCCGCTGAGTCGTTCGACGCAGACGAGAGTGTCGACGGTCTTGCGCAGTGCTTCCATTTGGTTTGCGAAGGCGTAACGCCCGGGATCGGTGAGGAAGCTCTCCCAGGTTTCCCACTCGTGGCACGCGATGCCGACCACCGAATACTCGCCGTGCCCGGAGGCGAGAGGGCCCAGCTCGGCGCAGCGATCGAGGATGACCGACTTACCCGCTCCACTCGAGCCGAGGATGCTGACCGAAGGCAACTCAGCTGCTTTCGTGAAGCAGGGCAAGCGCCTCATCCCGTATGCGAACGGCGTTGAGGCTCGCCTCGAGCACGCGGTGAGCCTCGGCGGTGGCTTTGCGGTCTCCGGCCGAGAGCCCGAGAAGCACGTTCCAGGCTTCGAACATGCCACTGGGGGCGGGAGAGCGCAATGGCACCGAGTCGCCGTCGACATCGAGGAAGTCGTTGTAGACGCTCCTGCCCAGCTGAGCTGCCGTTTCGAAGTCATGGACATGCTCGATGACGACCTCGCCGCGTTCGCCGCGGAAGACGTATCTGTCTCGCGACCAGGCGTCGGTGATGACACTTCGAATCGTGCCGTTCCATTCGCCGGACACGAGGTGCATGTCGACGATCTGTCCGATCTCGATGTCACGAATGACCCGGGCAGATCGCACATGTGCGTCGAGCACCGGCTGGCCCAGCCTGTGCAGCGCCGCCAGGGGGTGGACGATATGCTCCTTGAAGAGATCCATGTCGGACCGGAAGCGGACCCGATCTCCCCTTCTCAGATAATCGACGATATCGGCCGAGGTGCTTTCCGGGAGCCATGCGGCGTGCGTGTGACCGATGGCCGCGACGAACCTCTCCTGGAAATAGAAGTTGTCGCCGACCACCATTCGATCCCGGGCGCCCTCCAATGCGGTGATGCGCAGGGCATCGGCGTAGGACGCGCCCAGAGGCTTCTCCAGGTAGACCAGCTTGCCGGCTCGGAGCGCCACTTCCGCCGATGACAGGAGATCCGACGCGGGGGTCGCGATCAGCACGGCATCGATGTCGGGGTGGCCTGCGAGCGCGGAGAGGGACCCCACGCGGGTCATGTCTCCACGGTAGGTCTCCATCGCACGATAGAAGCGCGCGCTGTCCCGCGTCGCGATGTGGGTGACGGAGATCTCCGGGATAGCGCGTAGCTCATCGAGGTGCCTCTCCAACACGACCTGACCGAGACCATAGATTCCCAGACGCACGATCTATCCCCACTTCTTCGGATTAGACAACAATTGAGATCGACTTCCGTATGAAATCCGCGACCGTCCTCGACGGGCTCCACCGGAAATCGTCCAGGACGTTCATCGGGTCCCCCACCGACACTCGCAACGCTGCCGGAGTGCTGGGCGCCGTCACGGTGGGGATGGCGGCATCTCGCCGGGCGAGGGTGACGACATCATTGACGCTCAACACGTCGGGTCCAGCGACGTTGTAGATCCGCAGCTCCTCAGCGGTGCGCGTCGCGTCAGCCGTGACCACGGAGACGAGCAGATCCATGAGGTCGTCGACATGCAGGAACGTTCTCGTCTGCTCGCCGTCCCCGGACAGCGCGAGCGACTCGCCGGTCGCGGCCGCGTGGACGACGGACGGCAACAGCCGATTGTGCTGTTGCCCGGGCCCATAGATGTTGTAGAGCCGCATGATGGTCGCCGCGTAGGCGCCCCCGGAGGCGATGTGGTGGGCACGAAGCACCAGCTCCTGAGCCGCCTTGCTCGCGGCGTAGGGGCTCTTCGGCACCAGCGGTGCCTTCGTCGATGGTCTCGTGGCGTCTCCGTACACCTCGCACGACGAGAAATGCAGGAGCTTCCCGCGGAATCCGCCCGTGCTCAGAGCGTCCAGGAGGTTCTGGGTGGCGAGGACATTGTTCGTCAGGTACCGACGAGGCTCGGTGAAACTCGACGGAACGAAAGAGAGAGCGGCGAAGTTGAGCACCCAGTCGTAGTCCGCGCTGTCTCTCAGGGCATCGATGGTTGCTCGGTCGTCGGTCAGGTCGACGCGGATGTCGGTGTTCTGACTTTCCTCGCGATCGAGCACAGTGATCACGGACTCGGGGAAATCTCGGCGCAGACGTTTCGCGCTATGGCTCCCGAGGAAACCGGCCCCGCCGGCCACGAGCACGCGAGGAGCTGCGCCGTCGTTCATCCGGCCACCCCGGTCTCGACGCGGTGAACCTGCATGCCGACCTTGGCAGCGATCGCGCAGACGTCCGCGCTGTCGTCGTAAACGCGGAGTGTGTCGGAGGGGCGATTCAGGATCGCTCCCAGCCGTCGCCAGAAGTCCTCGGTCTCCTTGGCCAAGCCGAGGTCGAGGCGACTGAAGATGGACGCGGCAGAGAGCGAGGGCAGCCACGCATCCAGATACTCGCGGACGTTGGTAGAGAGGTTGTTCGTGGCGATCACGATGTCCTTCGTGGGGAAACGCGCGATCAAGGAGAGGGCTTCCGGTCGCGGGGGCGTCTGCATGATGAGGGCCTGGATGCGTGCGTAGGTCTGTTGCCTCGGCGCGCCCTCTCGATGCGAGCGTTCCGTCTCTCGTCGCCGAATCGGCTCGGAATCGACGATGACCCCGTCGAAATCGATGACGAGGGTGCTGCGGGAGTCAATGACCACTCGCACCGGAACCGTCTGCGTTCTGCGCGAGGCGGATCCACTCGGCGATCGCGTTCGAGCACGCGATACCGTGATCGTCCGAGGTGTTCATGAACGTGCGCGATGTATCGATCCCCTCCGACTTCTTCCTGATGAGGTGTCGTATGCGTGAGACGAAGTCGACGAACTCATCGGGGTCGACGGAATTGCGTCCGTCCCTGCCGATGACGATGTCACGCCGCTCCTCCGGGAGTTGCTCGTAACGTGCGCGCACAGTCGAGTCGTCGAGTTCGAGGACGGCGGTGTAGACGGTGAGATCCGGCCACGTGCGCCAGTAGGCCAGATCGTCGATCCAGCCGGCGATCCGGTGGATGCGGCTCTGCTCATAGCCGAGATTCTCCGCTTCGATCACGAAACGGCACGACGTCTTCAACCACCACGAGTCCAGAACCGCGACCCCACCTGCGCGCACGTGGGGGAGGACCTGACTCTCGAGGATGGCCGCGTCTTGAGTGATGGCGGCAAGGGCGAGCACCTCCAACGCCGGTACATCGTCCAGCGATTCACCGAAGAAGGTGCCGACGCTTCGGGTCAGGCGGTCGAGCGACGTGTCCGCGTTTGCCGTGACGCGCGAGAAGACCGTCCCGCCGAGCTCCGAGGCCAGCGAGCCGGCGACGGTCGATTTCCCTGTGCCGTCCGTGCCTTCGAGTTCGACGATGTATCCGCTCACGCTTTTATCCCTCTTGTTGTTCGGCGTTCAGATGAACGATTTCCCGAGCGCCGTCTAGATGCGCTCGATCACTCCGGCAGCCTCAAGCTGCGGTCTGATGAGATCGACGTCCGCAGGAGGAAGGGACGCTTCGTCGCCGGTGATCAGCGCCTGCCAGACCTTCGCGGCGACGACGGAGAGCAGCACATGGTTCTTCCCCTCCTCATTCAGGAGAACTCCGTCCGCGATCTGAATCGGCATGTGATTCGAGCGGAAGCTCGGAGTCGTGGTCGATCGGTCGACCGGGAATCGGTTGGACAGGATCTGGCTGGCGATGAGGAAATCCTGCAGGAACGTCTGGAGTTCCATGAACCGCGGATCCGATTCACGAATCCACTCGTACTGACCGAATCTTCGCGCGCGCGCCAACTGCTCCGAGGGCATACCCTGCCGAACTGCCTGGGTGAAGGCGTACTTGTCGACGAAGTACACATCGCCGGTCGCTGCCACCCACGACTTCACGGCGAAGTTGGTGGCCCGAGAGGCGGAGAATCCAAGACCGTCCCGGTTCCCGGCCTCCGCGAAACCTTCGGCATCCTCCAGCGTTGCGGCGGCCTCGAGAGCGAATCGTGCAGACAGCACCTGCTCGTACTCTCCCTCTCGGGGGAGGTTCGCGCTCACCCACGACGAGTAGAAGCCTTCGCCGATCACAGGGACAGCGGAGACCACGCGACTGAGGAAGTCGAAATCGGGTGATCTCATCTCCCCCAGCGCGTGCACTCGCGATTGCCCGACGCGGAGAGCATCGACAATACGCGCAACGGTTCGGCCAAACTCTCCGATCGTCCAGGTCTCGATATCGACGCGCTTGTCCCCGATGGTGAATTGATTCGCATACAATTCACCCCCAGCGGCTCCGCCGGGGTTGTCGAGGGTGACGAGGAAGACGTCGATGTCGCTCTTGCTGTTGGCGAGACCCGTAGGGACGCTGCCGA
>NZ_LSJW01000320.1:0-4318 GCF_001557335.1 Microbacterium sp. CCH5-D1 | reverse complement strand
CAACTGGAAACCGACGACTCGCACAGCGACCGGACCGAATGAAGGGGGCGGCCCACCGTCGTGGTGGGCGCGGATGTTCCGGCGGCGCGGAAACGACGAAGGACCCGGCGACCGGGGTCGCGCGGGTCCTTCGTGACGTGGGGTGCTCAGCCGATGTAGTCGGCGAGGTCCTGCTCGAGGGCGAACTTCGGCTTGGCGCCGATGATCGTCTTCTCGACCTGGCCCTTGTTGAAGACCTTCATTGCCGGGATCGACGTGATCTGGTACTCCATGGCGAGCTGCGGGTTCTCGTCGACGTTGAGCTTCAGAACCGTGATCTTCTCGGGGTTCTCGGTCTGGATCTCGTCGAGGATGGGGCCGACCATGCGACAGGGTCCGCACCACGCCGCCCAGAAGTCCACCAGGACGGGGCCTTCGGCGTCGATGACGTCCTGCTGCCAGGTGCTCTCACTCGTGGCCTTGGCGGTCATATGTCTGTCTCCTTAGGAATCGACACGTGGGTGTCAGAGGGGAAAACGCAGCGGATGCCGCAATTGTTCCGCGCTCAGGCGGGGGTCGGCAGCCCGTCGATCAGTGCGGCGTCCTGCGCGGGGGCACCCGCGTCGCCGCGCGCGGCGAGGTAGTGCTCGAGGTCGAGGGCGGCGACCGTGCCGCTGCCGGCCGCGGTGACGGCCTGGCGGTAGGTCGGGTCGATGACGTCGCCCGCGGCGAAGACACCGGGGACGGAGGTCTTCGAGGTGCGGCCGTCGACCCACACGGTGCCGTGCTCGGTGATGTCGAGGACGTTGTGCACGAGGTGCGTGCGGGGGTCGTAGCCGATCGCGACGAACACGCCGTCGAGGGCGAGGTCGCGCTCGGACCCGTCGACGGTGTCGCGCAGACGCACGCCGGTCACGGCATCCTCACCCAGGACGTCGATGACCTCGGCGTTCCAGACGAACTCGATCTTCTCGTTGGCCTTGGCGCGGTCCTGCATGATCTTCGAGGCACGCAGCTCGTCGCGACGGTGGATCACGTAGACCTTCGAGGCGAACTTCGTGAGGAACGTCGCCTCTTCCATCGCGGAGTCGCCGCCGCCGACGACGGCGATGACCTTCTCGCGGAAGAAGAAGCCGTCGCACGTGGCGCAGTACGAGACGCCACGGCCCGACAGGCGGGTCTCGCCCTCGATGCCGATCTTGCGGGGCGCGGAACCGGTGGCGAACACGATCGCCTCGGCCTCGTGCGTCTCGCCGCGGCCGAGCGTGACGGTCTTGATGTCGCCCGAGACGTCGAGCGACACGACGTCGTCGTACACGACCTCGGCGCCGAACTTCTCGGCCTGCTCCTGCATCTTGGTCATGAGGTCGGGGCCCATGATGCCCTCGGGGAACCCGGGGAAGTTCTCGACCTCGGTCGTGTTCATCAGCTCTCCGCCGGCCTCGACCGAGCTGGCGACGACGAGGGGCGACAGGTTCGCGCGCGCCGCGTAGATCGCCGCGGTGTAGCCCGCCGGACCCGAGCCGATGATGATGACCTTGCGCACGATGATTCCTCTCTTCGTCTGGGCGATGTTCGCGCCCGGACAGTTCAACCCATGGTAGCCGCGTGGCATTCCACGGACCGGGGGCTCACCGGCCCGGCAGGAAGCGGCGGACGGCACGGAACGCCACGCCCAACTCGGGGGTGCGAAACAGGGCCAGGATGCCGCCGTAGACCAGCAGTGTCACACCGCCGATGAGCGCGGCGCCGAGGAGTCCGGGGAGACGCTCGGAGACGGCCCACCCCTCGACCCCGCCGAGAAGGAGGAAGACGGCCCACCCCGCGGCCGCTGCAGGGACGGCCGCGAGCAGGAAGCGCAGGACTCCGCGGAACGCCGCACCGAGACCGAGCGGACCGATCTTCCGCCGCAGGAGGGTGATCGCGAGTGCGAACTGCAGGATGTTCGCCACGGACTGTCCGAGGGCGATCGCGAAGGCGAGCCAGGTCAGGGGCAGGATGCCGGCGTGGACGAGCGCCGACGCGGCCAGAGCCGTCGCGATGACGAGCGCCGCCTGCACGAGCGTGTACACGAAGGGAGTGCGGGTGTCCTTGAGGGCGTAGAAGGTGCGCTGGATGCCGAACTGGAACGACAGCGGCAGGAGCGCGAGCAGGTACGCGCCTAGGACCCAGGCGAAGGCGACGGCGTTGTCCGGCGTTGTCGTGAACAGGCGCGCCAGCGGCACGGAGGCCACGGCCATCGCGGCGAGGATGCCGACCATGAAGATGCCGACGGTCCGGGTGAGCGAGGACAGGTCGGCGGTGACCGCATCCGTCCGTCCCTCCGCGACGTGCTCGCTGAGCTTCGTGTAATACGGGGTCCCGAGGGAGAGGACGATGACGGAGAACGGGAGCATGAACAGGAGCCACGCGTTCTGCAGCGTCGCCCCGGCCGCCGCGGGACCCGAGGCGGCACCCACGATGTTGATCTGGAAGGCGCCGGCGATCTGCCCGACGACGACCATGAGGAACGTCCAGCCGGCGAGGCGGCCGATCTGGCGGAGGCCGATGCCCCGCCAGCCGAAGTCGGGCCGCACGTGCAATCCCGCTCGCCGCCAGAACAGGAACAGGATGCCGGCCTGCACGACGATCCCGAGGGTCGCGGTGCCGCCCATCAGCGCGATCATGCCCGCCGTCCAGCCCGAGGCCGACTCGTAGGTGCCGAACAGCACGATGAAGACGCCGAAGCCCGCGATCGAGATCAGGTTGTTCACGATCGGCGACCAGGCGAACGGCCCGAAGATGCGGTTCGCGTTGAGGATCTCGCCCACGAGCGCGTACAGCCCGTAGAAGAGCAGCTGCGGCAGACACCAGTAGGCGAGGGCGAGGGTGAGCGTCTTCGCCGCCGGGTCGGTGAACCTCCCCGCGTAGATCTCCACGAGCACGGGCGCCGCCACGACGGCGACGATCGTGACGACCAGCAGGGCGAGGACGCCCAGGGTCAGCAGTTTCGACACGAAGGCGCTGCCGCGGTCGTCGTGCGTCTTCACGGCCTTGACGATCTGCGGGACGATCACCCCGGCGAGGAGCCCCGAGGAGATGAGCGCGAACACCGAGTTCGGCAACTGGTTCGCGATCGCGAACGAGTCCGCAGCCTTCGCGCCGACGGTGCCGACGGCGACCGTGAGCACGATGTTGCGGATGAGTCCCGTGATGCGGGACGCCATAGTGCCGGCGGCGACGGTGGCGCTCGCGCGTCCGAGGCCGGCCATCAGGGGGCCACCGGCATCCGCTTGCGCCGTCGGACCGTCCGGATGACGCCGAGGACGAGGAGGGCGGACACGAGGACGGTGAGGATGACGAGGGCCACCGACTCCCATTCGGCGCGCACCGACACCTCGACGGTCTCGCTCCGCCCGATATCGACGCCGGACGGGGTGCGCAGCTGCAGGTCGACGGAGGATTCGCCGCTGCCCACGAGGGCGGAGACGGGGATCGCGACGCGGCTGGTCTGCTGGGCGCCGATCTCGACCTCGGTCGTCGACTCGATCACCAGACGCGCGTCACCGGGCGAGGCGAGCAGGTCGACACGGGCCGGCCACGGCAGGTCGTTGCGGACGGTGAAGACGAGGGGCGCGGAGGTCCCGGCGAGGGTGATGGGGCCGCCGAGGACGAGGGCGACGCCGTCGGTCCAGGTGGCGATGCGCTCGCGCTGCGCCTGGATCGCGGCATCCCATCCCTCGCGGTCGTCGAGCCACGCGTTTCCGAGCAGCTGCAGCTCGGTCGCCCGCTCCGACGAGGTGAGCAGCGTCGGGTCGCCGAGCACACCCGAGATGCGCTGCAGACCGCCCTGCGCGGCGCGGAACCCGTCGATCACCGCGACGCGGTCCTGGTCGGCGGGGACGGAGTCGACGTCGACCGCAGTGGCGGGAGCCGCGAGGAGGCCGTCGAGATCGGTCGCCGTCCAGCCGGGGAGCCCGGTCGCCGCGTCGATCGCGCCGCGCAGGGCAGCCTGGGACCGACCGTTCGCGCGGTCGACCGTGACGAGCAGGGGGTCGGCGAGGTCGCCTACGGCCGCCCGCGCCGTGAACTCCGCCAGGAGCGCTCCGCGGGCGGTGTCGGCATCGGTCGCGGAGGCGTCCTCGAGCAGGCGCGAGAGGCCGGCGTCGTAGACGAGCAGGTCCGTGTCGGCCGAGACCGCGTGCGCCCCGGCATCCGATCGCACCACCGAGCTCGGCAGGAGCGTGACGGGCGCGTCATCGCCGCCCGTCACGGCGCCCAGGGCGGCGACGGTCTCGGCGCCGGCAGCGGCTCTGGCGCGAGGAAGGCCTCCGTGTCCCCCAGCGGCGGCGGCGCAAAC
>NZ_LSJW01000319.1:0-558 GCF_001557335.1 Microbacterium sp. CCH5-D1 | reverse complement strand
ACTTCACGCCGCGCCGATCGTGGGACGACTAGCGGCCCACCGCTGACGCAGCACAGATGCCCCGCCGGGACCAACACCGACGGGGCATCCGCACGTCTCGGCAACTACCGGCGGCGAGCGCAGACCAGGGTTGCCAATGTCCGCCGCATCGACTAGTGTTATGTATGTCAGATACACAACAGTTCTAGGAGGACGACATGACTACCACCCACAAGGTCACCGGAGCCGGCGACTTCCTCGCGGCGCTCCCGGCGCTGCTGGGCTTCCGTCCCATCGAGTCGGTCGTGGCGGTGCCGTTCACCGGCTCGCGCACGATCGGCGCGATGCGCTTCGATCTCCCTGCCGCCGACAATGCCGCCGAGCTCGCGCGGGTGGCGATGGGCCTGATCTGCAAGGTCGAGAACGTCACGGGCCTGGCGCTGGTCGTCTACGGCGAGCGCGAGCGTGCCGAGGCGGTCGGTGAGCAGATCGCCGCTCAGGCGGACGCGTGCGGGTTGCAGCTGATCGATCGGCTGTACGTCACGGGGGACGCCTGGGGCGTGATCGGCGAGGACGCGA
>NZ_LSJW01000318.1:0-340 GCF_001557335.1 Microbacterium sp. CCH5-D1 | reverse complement strand
GGCGGGCACGAACCGCCCCACCGTCGCGGCAGGCTCCGAGTCGGTGGCGGTCTCGTCGGCGGTGGAGGTTAGCGGACTTCGCGCAGGAAGCGGATCGTCGCCGCTTCGGCCAGCAGGCTCTGGTGTTCTTCCAGGTACTGCCTCGGGATCTCCGCTTCGACCAGACCCTCCAAGAACCAAGTCGGCACGGCCCAGTCTTTGGCTTTCTGCTCCAGGTCGACCGTCGAGGGCATCAGGTCGGGGGCGTCTTGCATCCGCTCGGCCCAGGTCACCAGATTCTCGTCCGACGGCCGGGTCTGCTCCCACTCCTCGCGGGCCTCGTCCAGCGGCAGGCTCGGGT
>NZ_LSJW01000317.1:0-12567 GCF_001557335.1 Microbacterium sp. CCH5-D1 | reverse complement strand
TCACTCCAGAAACCCTCGCCTAGCTTCTACATGGCGGGGGTTTTGCTTTGCCCGCGGCGAGACCTTTCCACCGACGCCCTGTGATCAACTGGTCCGTATGCGTCCCGAGCAGTCGTCCGTCATCCCGGTCGAAGCCCTCCGAGGCTTCCGGCCCGGGGACGACGCGACCCGGGAATGGGTGTCCCACGTACCGGGCATCGCCCTGGACCTGCTGCAGCGGTGGGAGCTCCGCCCTGAAGGCACGGTCCGATCGGGAGAGGCCGGGGTCCTCGTTCCGGTGCGCCGTGCCGATGGAACGCCCGCGGCGTTGAAGCTGCAGGTCCCCCGCGCCGAGACCACGGCTGCGATCATCGGCCTCACCCGTTGGCAGGGAGCCGGCATCGTCCGCCTGCTGGACAGTGATGCCGACCGCGGAGGGATGCTGCTCGAACGCCTCCAGGGAGACCGCGCTCTGGAGACCGTCGAAGATGATGATGCTGCCGTCCGCGTGGTCGGTGGCCTCCTCGCACGCCTGCACGCTGTGGCCGCCCCGGACGGGCTCCCCCCGCTCGCGACGGTCACCGCCGAGATGATCGACGATGCTGCCGCGGCAGCGCGCGTGCTCGACGACGATGACCGGTCCCGGCTGGACCGATGGGTCGACACGGTGTCGGCGGTGGCCGATGACACCGGCGACCGCCTCCTGCACTGGGACCTGCACTACGGCAACGTGCTCGCAGCCGACCGCGAACCCTGGCTGGCGATCGACCCGGAGCCGCTCGTCGGCGATCCCGGATTCGACCTCTGGCCCGCGCTCGACAGCGGGTGGAGCGACGATCCCGCCCCCACCGATGCACCCCGGCTCGTACGGCGACGCTTTGACATCCTCACCGAGATGCTCGACCTCGACCGCCACCGCGCTGCCGCCTGGACCCGTGCCCGCCTGCTGCAGAACACCCTGTGGGACATCGAAGACGGTCAGCCCGCCATCAGCGCGGCAGCGAAGCTGGTCGACGATGCTCTCCTCGCCGCCCACAGCTCCGAGATGCGGTGAACGCACCGAAACGGGTTCGCGTCGAGCGCTCGTCGCGAAGTGGAAGGCCCCGTCGTCGTCACAGCGATTCCGCAGCCTCCCGCGCTTGCTCCAGATCGCGCGCCGCCACTTCCGTGCGCTGAGCCGCAGCAGCTCGCTCCGCCTCTGCGCGCGACACCTCGGCCTCGGCGCGCTCGGCATCGGCGCGGGCGCGGGCGAGCTCGGCCTCGAGTTCGGCGGTCCTGTCCGAGAGTTCAGAGATGTGCGCTCGCACCCTCTGCAGCGCCGCATCCCTCCGTGCGAGTTCGCGCTCCGCGACCGTGTGCTCCTTCTCCGCCGCCGCGATCGCCCGCTCGGCGTCCCGACGCGCCCGTCGCGCCTGCAGTTCATCCGTCGGAGGTCGCGGCGCCGGCTCATGGTCTGGCACGTCGCCCGCCACCGCCTCACGGATCTCGCTCGCCGTGGCCGAGGGATCGAGAACCCGCAGCAGTCGGCCGGAAGCGACGGCTGCGGCCGCCGCCGGATCGAAGAACGCCGCCGAGATGGTCTGCTCGACCGCCTCGAGCGTCGACGGCGTCACGCGCTCCCCGCGCGCTGCGGCCAGCTCTCCTGCGGCCTGGGCGAGTCGCCGGGTGAGGGCACGGCGTTCCCGTCCCAGCTTCGCCAGCGCCGGCGCGTCCAGGTCGTCCTGGGCTTCGCGAAGCTCTCGCGCGAGCTCCAGCGCCTCCCCGAGCTGCGCCGCCCGCTCGCGCGCGAACACGTTCACCACCCAGGCCGCGATCGACGGCTTCCTGAGAGCGAGGATCCGGGAGGCGAGCTCCGGATCAGCCTCCCCCGCCCGGGCCTTGCGCGACGCCACGAACGATTCCGGGGCGTCGGAGTACAGCACGGCTGCGATCTCCTCGAACGTGGGACCGACCATGCCGCCACCCTACGCCGATACCGGTCGCCCGCCCGGGCTCCGCCCTGTGATCCCGACCGCGATCACAGCAGGTCGTACTCCCCGCCGTACGGCACCGCACTGTCGCCGGTGTCCCGCGCGTCGAATTCCACCGTCTCGACTGAGATCACGACGTGTGTGACCGAGGAGATCAACACGCTGACCGAGCGATTGCCCACCACCGAGAATTCGACGAACCCGCCTCCGGTCTGGATCGCCTCCTCTATCCGACCTCTCAGCTCGACGGCATCCTCCCCCTGCGCCAGGAAGAACTCTGATTCATTGAGCGCAATCCGCGTGCGCGCCATCGTCTGCACCTTGTCCTCCGCTCGTTGTCATTCCGTTGTCGTCATGCTGAGACGGTAACGAGTACATCCGGGCTCGCAGAGGGGGTTGCGCATGGGCCGCAGAAGAGGCAGTGCGCCGGTGTACCGTGATCACATGGGCAGACTCCGCTACGACGGGACCTCGGATCCGATCCTCATCGAAGACGCGACTCTGGCGCACCTCAAGATCGTCATCTCGACCAAGCTCCGCCGCCAGGAGAGCTTCATGATGACCTGGCTCCCGGTCAACGGCGGGGTCGACAAGCGCGCCACCGTGTGGATCCATCCGGCGATCCCGCTGCAGTTCGGGTACGACGCCGCCGAGCCTCCGGCGATCGATCCGCGACTGATCGCCGACATGATGCAGGCGCTCAACGCGTCAGGCGAACTCGTGCTCGATCATCTGATCTCCCCCGCCTGACCCCGAGTACCTCCGCAGGACCCGCCGCGGATCCGGCTACGCTGTGCCCGTGGATGCCGCCCCCTATCTCCTGCTCGGTCTGCCGATCCTCGCGCTGATCATCGGCGGCCCGATCCTCAGGAGTCGTATGGGTCGCCGTGCCTCTGCAACCGGAGCCAAGGCAGGAAAGAAGTTCGCGGACGAGAAGCTCGAGACGGCGCTCGGCGAACTCGGCACCACTCTGGTGATCCACGCACCAGAGCCGCGCGCGAGA
This sequence comes from Microbacterium sp. CCH5-D1, assembly GCF_001557335.1. Lineage (NCBI taxonomy): Bacteria > Bacillati > Actinomycetota > Actinomycetes > Micrococcales > Microbacteriaceae > Microbacterium > Microbacterium sp. CCH5-D1. Next base: position 9,615 of record NZ_LSJW01000317.1, on the reverse strand, counting down.
GAGATCATCGCCTCCGCGATGGCGGGGAAGGAACGGGAGTACGTGATCCGCAGCGACGGCGGTTACGGCATCCGCTTCGTCGAACCCGATGACACGCTCGTCCGACTCGTTCCCGTCACCGAGGGCACCCGGATGCAGATCGAGACCTTCCGCGACTACTTCGGTTTTCCCCAGACCGTTCAGTTCTGGACGGAGCTGCGTGCACGCGTCGCCGCCGCGGCGGAAGCCCACGAGGTCACGGTCGCAGAGGGAAAGCCCATCCGCTACGTCCGCGGCGAGACGATCGACGACCGGAACGCCCGCTGGGTGCAGGCCCCCTGACCTGGGTCACGCGCCTTCAGCCGATGCAGGCGAAACACGGACGCACAACAAACCGCAGACGCAACTAGGCTGGAGGGCGCGCCCCGCCCGCCGGGCCTCCGCCGGGTCACGGTGGTGGCGTGCGCCCTGACGACCTCCTCCGGTCCACACGGTCCCGACTGACGGGACGGAGCCGCCGCTCCCGGTGTGGCCACGCCAGAAAGGCAAATACCCATGAGCGAATCCCCCGGAACCGCAGACCGTGACGGCGAGCGCTCGCCGGACTTCTTCGACCAGCTGATCGAGACCTCGCCCCGCGACCAGCAGGGCGCGTTCACCATCGGCTTCCGCGGATACGACAAGGGCGAGGTCGACGCCGCACTCTCCGCGCTTCGCAACCAGCTCAAGCAGGCCGCCGCAGACGTGGCCGAGGCTCAGGCGCGCGAAGAAGAAGCCGTCGAAGCGGTGCGGGAAGAGGAGCGCAAGGCTCGCGAGGCGCTCGAGAGCGAGCTCACGGCCGCGAATGCCAAGGCCTCCGACGCCGAGCAGCAGGTCGCGACACTCACGTCCGAGCTCGTCGACGCCCCGCAGCCCGATGGCGAGGAGGCCCCGTCGCGCCAGCAGTTCGAAGCGATCCTCCGTGTCGCGGAAGAGCAGGCGAACGTCCTCATCCAGAACGCCGCGGTGCAGGCCGATCGCCTGATGACCTCCGCTCGCGAGGAGGTGGCCGCGCAGCGCGCCGAGGCCGAGGCCGACGCGGAGCGGATCACCGACCAGGCGCAGCGCGACGCCGACCAGGTGCGCCTGAAGATGGACACCGAGTACACGGCTCACGAGGCGCGCATCGAGCGCGAGGCCGCGCACGCCGCGGAGAAGGTGAACCAGGCCGCTCAGGAGGCCACGGCGATCCGCACCGAGGCCGAGAAGGGCGCGGCAGCACTGCGCTCCCTCGTCACCCGTGAGACGACCCAGCTGCGCGCCGATGCCGAGCGCGATGTGCGCGACATGAACGCCCGCGTGCTCGAGTTCGAGGAGACCCTCACCCGCCGTCAGGACGACGCGCAGCAGGAGTTCCTGGTGCTGCACAACCAGGCGGTGGCGCACGCGGAGCGGATCACCAACGACGCCAACGAGCAGGTCACGGCCTCGCTCGAGCACGCCCAGCGCATCTCTGCACGCGCCGAGGACTACGAGCGCCTGACCCGCTCGCAGGCGCAGGCGATCGAGGCCGAGGCTCAGGTCCGCGCACGTGAGACCCTGGAGCGCGCACGCGCCAAGGCCCAGAAGATCGTCGATTCGGTCACCGGCCACACCACTGCCGTGCTGCACGACGCGGAGGACCGCACCCGCCAGCTGCGGTGGCAGCAGCAGCAGCTGTCGAGCTTCATGGCGGAGGTGCGCGAACTCATCCGCCCCGACGGCATCTTCTCCGACGAGTCGCTGCCGACGGAGATCACCGGAGCGGACGCGCCTGCCGCCCCGGCTCCCGAAGCTGCGGTCGCCGACGAGGCGCCGGAGGAGACCTTCCTCGGCGACGAGGTGCTCGAGGACGAACTTGACGATGACCGTCCGCTCGAGAAGATCACGATCGACGTGGTGGAGACCAAGAAGAAGTCCTCAAAGTAACGCACGAACGACAGAGGCGCGAGCAGGGATTCCTGCTCGCGCCTCTGTCGTTCCCGGACTGATCAGGCCCGGTGATGTCTGGGGGCTACCCCCGGCCGAACTGCGCCACTGCCGGGCAGTCGAAGGGATCGGCTCCGGCGGAGAGACCGACCCGGTTCAGGTACTCGATGACGATCATGTAGGACCGACCGAGGCTGGTCTCCGTGTAGGGCACGTCGTTCGCCGCGCAGTAGTCGCGAACGATCTCCCGCGCCTTCGCGAGGTGCGGTCGCGGCATGCTCGGGAAGAGGTGGTGCTCCACCTGGTAGTTGAGGCCGCCCATGAGCCAGGTCGTCCACCATCCACCGCTGATGTTGCGGGAGGTGCGCACCTGCTTGGTGAAGAAGTCGAGACGGGCGCCGGGCTCGATGATCGGCATCCCCTTGTGGTTAGGCGCGAACGCGGCCCCCATGTAGACGCCGAAGACCGCGAACTGCACCCCCATGAAGGCGAAAGCCATACCGAGGGGGAGCATCATGAACACGGGCACCAGGATGAGGGCGAACCGAAGCGCAATGATGCTCAGCTCGGTCCAACGTCCCTTGACGTTCTTCGTCGTCATGAGGTACTTCAGGCCGAGGAAGTGGAGGTTCAGCCCCTCGAGGGTGAGGAGCGGGAAGAAGAGCCAGCCCTGCTTGCGGGTGATCAGCTTGATCAGGCCCTTGGACTTGGCGGCATCCTCCTCGAGGAACGAGATCGTGTCGACTTCGATATCGGGGTCCTTGCCGACCTGGTTCGGGTTCCCGTGGTGCTTGGTGTGCTTCGAGTCCCACCACGAGTAGCTCATGCCGATGCTGGCGATCACGATGCGGGCGAGCTTGAAGTTCGCCGGCCCGGTGGAGAGGATCTGGCGGTGCGCGGCCTCATGCCCGAGGAACGCGATCTGCGTCAGGACGATGCCGAGCCCTGCGGCGATGAGCAGCTGGAACCAGCTGTCGCCGAGCAGGATGAAGCCGGTGATGAGACCGCCGAGCGCGACAGCGATGCCGGTGGCCACGAAGATGTAGAACCACTGGGTCCGCTGCAGCAGCCCGGTCTCCTTGACCACCTGCGAAACCTGCTTGTACGCCTTCGCCATGGGAGGGAAGTCTGCGTTGCCGGAATACGTCTGACGAATCGGACCCAGCGTTGCCGCGGTCGGTTCGATCTGTGTGAGGGAGATGATCTTCTCCTGACGATCGGAGCCCTTGAGCTGTGAAAGCCCAAGGCAGCTGCCCAACGCTTACCTCACAGTAGCCCTAGCTCTATACGCGTCAGGGAATACATCGGAACCTCTCGCCGACCCTTCAGCCGAGCCCGGCTGCGGATGTCCGAGGGGGCTCAGGCCCGCGCGCGTCGGGTCCGGCGTCGCCACGCTCGCGGAAGGATCGAGGGGAAGTCGGGGGTCGACCGAGAGGGTCGGTTCGCGTCTTCGAGGGCGCGGAAGGCGGCATCGAGCGAATCGAAGACTCCGAGTTCGGTGCCGTGATTGTCGCGCACGAGGTGCGCGCTGCCGTCGAACTCGACGAAGCCTGCGAACTCGCCGCCGCGCGTCGCGACGTGCACATCGACGTCGGCCCGTTTCCAGGTCAACGGGTCGGAAGGGGGAAGTGTGGTGCTGCTCATGGTCATACTCATTGCTGTGTGGCGGACACGCGTGGCGCTCCGCAAGATGTGAGACCGAGGGCGGATTCCGCACGCATCGATGTGCGCGGTCCGTGATGGCCCTGATCAGTGGCGACGTGGCGGCCGAGAGGGGCGATGCACACACGTTGCTCGACAAGCATAGCAGATCTCCCCTCTCGACCTCAGGAGCCCCGATGTGGCTCAGCTCGACGGCCGGCCGCCGCCTGGCCCGCCCTGACTTCCGCCCGCGGCGGGAGCTGTCTCGGTATCGATGCCGACCACGAGCGTCGCCGTATACCCGCCCTGCACGCCGCCCGTGACCGTGGCCAGTTGCAGCGCTCCGGAATCGTCGCCGAAGACGTTGTCGCTCGCCAGCGTGATCTGCGACAGATTCCTCGCGGATCCGTCGTAGGCCGACTCGGCGTAGACGTCCGCGCATGCCGCTTCCGGAAGTGCCAGCTGCGAGGTGGCGATGGCCGCCGTCGAGTCGGTGATCGAGCCGACATCCGGATACACCTCGAAGTGGATGTGCGGCCAGCGGCCCGAGTAGCACCCGGGGAACACCGAGGTGAACGAGACCCTGCCGTCGGCGTCCGCCACCTGCACACCCCTCAGGTAGGTGACGTCCTCCAGCCCCGAGGAGTACATCGAGTACTCTCCCTGGGCGGTGCAGTGCCACGCGTAGACGGCGACACCGGCGAAAGGCAGGCCTCCGTTCGCCAGATCGATGACCCGCAGCTCGAAGGTGAGGGGCACTCCCTCCGCCGTCGCTCCGCCGTCGATCGAGGACCGGATGTCCTGACGCACGATGCCGGCGTCCTCGAGCACATCGGGCCCGTTCGAGCCGTCTCCCGGATACGGCCCCGCCGTCTCGTCGGGGATCTCATCGACGCTCACGGACTCGCCATCCGATGTCGTCGTCGTGCTGGGCGTCGGTGTCGACGTCGCAGCTCCGACCGAGTCGGACGGCGTGCAGGCCGCGAGGACCACGGCTCCGATACCGAGCCCCGCGAGGCCGAGCACACCGCGCCGGCTCAGCAGGGTGCGGATGTCGAAGGCCGCGCCCTGGTCGACGACCTCCTCGTCGGCACGATCGAGCAGCCTCCCCTCGTACGCCGGACCATCGGGGGTCTGGGTGGGTTCCGGAATGCTCATGATGCTCTCCTCCTCGACGAACTGTTGGTGATGACCACCAGCGTCGCGGAGCTTCCGATCAGGCGCTCCTGCGCCCGCTATGCCTTTTCTATGTGCGGGGAATCGACCGGCGGACGCAGCACCAGCACCACCACGACTCCGACGAGGATGAGGGCGGTGAGCGTCACCGGAACCGGCAGCACGGGGTCGAGCAGCACCAGCACCGCCGCGACCGGGACGACCGTGTTCACGACACGATCCGCGTTCTCACGGATGGCGATCCACCAGATGCCCACCAGGAAGATCGCGATCGGGATGGTGACCGTGAACGATGCGGCGATGTTCGACAGATGGCTCTTCCCGGTCAGGACGTCGAGCTCCACCTCGATGCCCGCCGAGAAGGCGGCCGCCGCCGCGAAGACGAAGTAGTGCGTGTATCCGTAGCGCAGCGACCGCGCGAAGCTCGAGATGGCACGGTGATGCGGTGGCCAGAAATAGATCCACCAGAGAGACGCCGTCACGACGAGCGTCAACACCGAGATCGCGATCAGCGGCCCGAGACTCTCGACCTTGTCGAGCGCATCGATGATCGCGTTCGCCGAGGCCAGCAGGCTCTCGCCGAGCACGATGAGCGTGAAGAGTCCGTAGCGCTCGGTGATGTGATGCGGATGCCACGGATTCTGCTTGCGGAACTCGGCGAACACCGGGACGCTGATCTCGATCAGGGCGAACAGCACGAACGCGGCGATCTGCAGGGGGCCGGTGGGTATGAGGAGGAACAGGATCCACAGCACCTGGACGGCAGCGATGCCGAACGCGTACCGTCGCGTCACCGACCGCAGCTGACCGGCCGACCGCGACGCCCGCAGCCACTGCGCCACCATCGCCACGCGCATCACGACGTACCCGAGCACCGGAACGGTGAAGTCCCCCTCGTTGAACGCTCGGGGGATGCCGGCGGCGAAGACGAGGACGCCGCCCATCTGCACGAAGGTCGTGACGCGGTAGAGCCAGTCGTCCGTGTCGAACGATGTGGCGAACCAGGTGAAGTTCATCCAGGCCCACCAGATCGCGAAGAACAGCATCGCATAGGACGTGATGCCGTGCAGGAACTCTCCTTCGCTGAGGGCGTGGTGCAGCTGAGCGGAGGCGATGCTCACCGCCACCACGAAGACGAGGTCGAAGAAGAGCTCGAGCGGACTCGCGGTGCGATGCGGCTGCGCCGGGTCGCGCGGCAGCATGGTTCGCAGCTGGAAGCGTGGATTGTCGATGTTCGCGGTCACCGCGACAGGATAGCCCGCCGGCGGCCGCCTCCCGCAGCCGCCGTTCATCCAATCAACAGAATTACCTTCCGGTGCAGCCGGTGTTCCGCTACACTGAGTCGGGTCTGCAGTGCCTGCTGTCAGCGATCACCGTGTGGGACGGTGAGAACGCACTCCGTGATGTGGGAATCATGGGGAGTTTCAGCAGGACCCGAGGGGTCGGGACGCAGACGAAAGCCGTGAACGTGGGGTTCATGGTCTGGGGAAACTGGGGAAACACATGTCGCACTGGGGATTTCTGCGTACATTCACGGCTCATGGGGCCTCGGCATGACTTCCGTCGAGGATGCCCTGAGCATCGCTCGTACGGGCTTCGTGCCGGTCGCGGCTCCGCGAGCCACGAAGTCGGTGACGCGCACGGTGGTCACGCCGCGCGCTTCGGCGACTCTGGAACGGCGCCGTCAGTGGGAACGTCGCTATCGGATGCAGCTGCGGATCACGGATGCGGCCGTCATCCTTTTCGCACTCGGTCTGACAGCAGCGATCCAGCTGGCGAACGGCGTCTCCGGGCCTGAGGTCCTCCGCGACGGCATTCCGCTCGCCGCGCTGTGGTACCTCCTGCTGAGCGCGCTGCACACGCGGGACGCCGCGTTGTTCCGCGCCAGCGCCACCGAGTACCGCGGCGTCGTGCACGCCACGGGACTCGCGTTCGGGATCATCGCCATCGTGGCGGTGCTGCTCGCCTGGAAGACGATGCAACTGACGCTGCTGCTGGGGCTGCCCGTCGGTGTGCTGACTCTCCTGGTGACCAGGTGGCTGTGGCGTCACTGGCTGCAGAAGCAGCGATCCCAGGGGAGGTTCGCCTCCCGCACCCTCGTCGTCGGCAATAGGGACGACGTGGAGTATGTGGTCCGGACGCTGCACCCGATCGGCGCCTCCGGCTACCAGGTGGTCGGCGCGACGCTGCTCGACGGCAACGCTCGCGACATCGTGATCGACGACACGCGGTTCCCGGTCCTGGGGAACGTGAACTCCGTGTCGTCGGTCGCGGCCGAGGTCGGTGCCGACACGATCATCGTGGCGAGCCGCCCCGAGGGCGAGCCCGAGTTCGTGAAGCAGCTCAGCTGGCAGCTGGAAGGGACCGCCGCCGAGCTCGTGCTCTCGAGTCGCCTCACCGACGTCGCGGGTCCGCGGATCTCCTTCGCGCCGGTGGAGGGACTGCCGCTGATCCAGGTGCAGATCCCCACCTATGAAGGTGGCCAGCACCTGCTCAAGCGCGCCCTCGACATCGCCGTGGCCACGGTCGCGCTGATTCCCATCGCGCTGCTGGCTCCCGTGCTCGCGCTGCTGATCAAGCTGGACTCCCCCGGCCCGGTCTTCTTCTTCCAGGAGCGGGTCGGCCGCGACGGTCGACGGTTCAAGATGGTCAAGTTCCGGTCGATGAAGACGGACGCCGAGCAGCAGCTCGCCCTGCTCAAGGAGCAGAACCAGGGCGCCGGACTCCTGTTCAAGATGAAGGACGACCCCCGCGTCACCCGGGTCGGCCGAGTGCTGCGCAAGCTCTCCCTCGACGAGCTGCCGCAGTTCTGGAACGTCCTCATCGGCGACATGAGCGTGGTGGGGCCTCGGCCGCCGCTGCCCAGCGAGGTCACCGCCTACGACGGCACCGTCTTCCGTCGCCTGTACATCAAGCCGGGGATCACGGGGCTGTGGCAGGTCTCCGGTCGGAGCGACCTCTCCTGGGACGAGAGTGTCCGGCTCGACCTGCGCTACGTCGAGAACTGGTCCGTGATGAACGACCTGCAGATCATGTGGCGCACCGCCAAGGTCATGGTGCAGCCCAGCGGGGCATACTGATCGGATGAGCAATTCGAACCGCCTCACCATCGCGATGGTGGGGACCAGAGGAGTGCCCGCAGCATACGGCGGCTTCGAGACCGCCATCGAAGAGGTCGGACGCCGTCTCGCCGACCGCGGACACGACGTCGTCGTGTACACCCGCGGCTCCGAGCGGCGCGAGAAGGAGTACCTCGGTATGAGGGTCGTGCACCTTCCCGCGATCCCGGTGAAGCAGATCGAGACGCTGAGCCACACGGGGCTGTCGGCTCTGCACCTCATGTTCCGGCGGCGGCCGGATGCGACCTTCGTCTTCAACGCGGCGAACTCCCCGTTCCTGCCCCTGCTGCGATTGCGCCGCGCGCCGGTCGCCCTGCATATGGATGGACTCGAATGGCGACGCTCGAAGTGGGGTCCGCGCGGCAAGGCGTACTACCGCTGGGCTGAGCAGTTCGGGGTGCGCACGGCCGATGCGCTGATCGCGGATGCGCCCGGGATCGCCGACTACTACCGGCACCAGTTCGACGTTCCGACCGAGCTCATCCGCTACGGTGCCCCGATCCTCGACCAGCTCCCGGAACGTGGCGTCGCCGAGATGGACCTCACCCCTGAGGGGTATCACCTGGTCGTCGCACGGTTCGAACCGGAGAACCATGTGCTCGAGATCGTCCGGGGTTACCGCGACAGCGACGCGAAGCTGCCGCTCGTCGTCGTCGGCTCGGCGCCCTACAGCGCGGGGTACACCCAGGAGATCCAGCGTGTGGCGGACGGCGACGACCGCATCCGTCTCGTGGGGGGCGTCTATGACCAGGAGCTGCTCGATGCGCTCTATGCGAATGCGCTCACGTATCTGCACGGCCACTCTGTGGGCGGCACCAACCCCTCGCTCCTGCGCGCCATGGGAGCCGGGACCGCTGTCATCGGCTTCGATGTCCCCTTCAACCGCGAGGTACTCGACGGCAACGGGTGGTTCTTCGCGGATGCCGCCCAGGTCGCCGAGCAGGTGATGGCCGCCGAATCCGACCCGGCAGCGACCGCGGCCAAGGGCACCGCCGTGCAGGAGATCGCCCGCACCCGCTTCCGCTGGGATGATGTCGCGGACGAGTACGAGGCACTCGCGCAGCGGATCTCCGAAGGTGCGACCATTCACCCCTCAGCCAGGCGGGCACGCCGACGGTCGACGGACTGGGCGCCCGTTCGCGCCGAATCGAGCACTTCGTGAGCAACGAGTCGAAGCGACCGACCGTCCTACTCGTCCACCCCGGCGCCGAGATGTTCGGGTCCGATCGCATGCTCCTGGAGAGTGCCATCGGCCTCGTCGAATCGGGGGTGCGTGTCGTCGTCGCTCTGCCGAGTTCCGGCCTTCTCGTGAACGAGTTGCGCGCGGCCGGCGCAGAGGTCGTCATCCTGCCGATGCTCGTGCTCCGCAAAGTGCTGCTCACCCCGCGCGGACTGCCGAGGCTGTTCCGAGACACGTTCCGAGGGCTGGGCGCTGCCTGGCGGCTGATCGGCCGGCTGCGTCCCGACGTCGTGTACGTCTCGACGATCATCATCCCCGAGTGGCCGCTGATCGCCCGGCTGCGCGGAGTCCGCACCGTGAGCCACGTGCATGAAGCCGAGGCCTCGGGCAACAGGATCGTCAATGCTCTCCTCTACTCCCCCCATCTGGCCTCCCATCAGACCCTCGTGAACAGCCGGTTCAGTCTGGACACCATCCGCACCGCGCTCCCCGCCCTGGCCCGGCGCTCGCACGTGGTGTACAACGGCGTCGCTTCTCCCCCGCACCCGCTGTCTCCCCGTCCCCGCACAGAGG
>NZ_LSJW01000316.1:0-578 GCF_001557335.1 Microbacterium sp. CCH5-D1 | reverse complement strand
TCTCCGTGGCACTGCTCGCCCTCGTCCCGCATCTGCCGCGCTACCACCGTTCGATGACGGCCTATGCCCACGAGATCGCGGACGCCGACACCTGATATGCCGACGGCGAACACGGCCTGGGCGCTGCGTTGTCGCCGGTAGATTCGAATCACTGAAACACGGAATCAGGAGCTGACATGGCTGCAGAACCCCTCCTCGCAACGAGCGTCTTCGACCGGTTGCTGAAGGACCGCATCATCTGGCTGGGGTCGGAGGTGCGCGACGAGAACGCGAACGAGATCTGCGCGAAGATCCTTCTCCTCGCCGCAGAAGACTCCGAGCGAGACATCTACCTCTACGTGAATTCGCCCGGCGGATCGATCACCGCGGGCATGGCGATCTACGACACGATGCAGTTCGTGCCGAACGACATCGTCACGGTCGGCATCGGAATGGCCGCCTCCATGGGGCAGCTGCTGTTGACGGCCGGCACCAAGGGCAAGCGGTACATCACGCCCAACGCACGCGTGCTGCTGCACCAGCCCCACGGCGGGTTCGGCGGAACGTCGAGCGACATCCAGACGCAGGCGCAGCTCATC